>JAJDXU010000361.1 GCA_022823105.1 Dehalococcoidia bacterium | reverse complement strand
TGCTAGCGGTTATCAGGCGAAAGTGATCAACCGAGACCCCACTGTGGACAAGATCGACGATGCGATAATCGCCGAAATCCGTAAGTCCAAATTCATCGTCGCCGATTTCACACACGGGGAAGATGGCGCTCGCGGCGGCGTGTATTTCGAAGCAGGTTTCGCTATGGGACTAAATATCCCGGTGATATTTACGTGTCGCCACGACATGGTCAGCAAGCTTCATTTTGATACACGGCAGTATAACCACATAGTTTGGGACGACGCGAATGACCTCTGCCAGAAACTACAACAACGGATCGGAGCGAGAATAAATTGATCGGGTTGGTACACGAGGGGGAGGACCATTTTGATACCCAATTTGCTTCCCACAACCCCTGTCCCACAAACCGCCCCATCACTCCACCCGCCGAACCAACCCACCACCTCGGCCACCCAGCCGCCGGCCAGTTATCACCCCGAGATTGTGAACCTTTAGCGGGCGGCCCTTACTCGCTGAGTCCCCCATCGACTCCGCCACCTTCCCGCGCAGGTCCGTGAAGTAGACCGGCTTCACCACAATACCCGCCGCGCCGCTCTCCTCCGCACGAATGATATTCTCCGGTTCGCCGTACGCCGATACCACCATCGACGGCAGGGCCGGCCATTGCTCGTCCAGCGCATCCAAAGCGTGCCGCTCTAAACGCGCGTACCGGAACTCGGACGCGCCCGCCTCACTTCGCGCCGCATCCACTAGCGGAACATCGGCTCAACCTCCGGCTCGTCATCCACCACCAGCGACTTCCTGACACCCGAAACCTCGCTGAGATCTCAAGGCCTCGGAACAGGTTGGGGCCTCAATGGCTCGCTCTCGGTCCGATACGAACGTCGCATCGGTCAACATTTCGACCGGATCCATGATACCAGCCGGATTGATCCCATCCGGCTCGTGAGCGTTGGGACCGGCACGGCCGACGGCGTGGCACAGCCTACGATTTGGAAACGATTCAGATCACGGCAGCCACCTGTGCCACAGCAGCGCCGCGAATGCCGCCGTTGCCAGCAGGCCCACCGCGATGGACGTGGTCTGCTCGAACCGGCGGTTGACCGCGTCGCGGAGTACCACGCCGTAGTCGCGGTACTCCGCGTTCCGCTCCAGTATCTCGCCGGCGCGCCGGCCGGGCCATGCTACCGGCGCAGGCCCGCTCGCTTCGCCTCCCGGTTCCACGACTTGACGGCAAAGCTGTGGCCCAGGTTGCGCTGAATCTCGCGCCACTTGCGGCCGTCGTCGGGGGTGATGAACGTTATCGCCTCTCCGGCCTGACCCATGCGGCCGGTGCGCCCGACCCGGTGGGTGAACAACTGGTCGGAATCGGGCAGGTCAAAGTTGATCACCTGGGCGATTCCCGCCACGTCCAGCCCGCGCGCCGCCACGTTGGTGGCGACCAGGATCGGGACGGCGCCGGAACGAAAGTCCCGCATCACCCGTTCGCGCGCCGACTGGCTGAGGTTCCCCTGCAGCGCTCCCACGGGGTAGCCGAACGTCCCCAGTTGGCTGGCCAGTCTTTTCACGCCGTGCTTGGTCTTTCCGAACACCAGGACCGGGGCATCGTCGCGCTGGTCCAGCAGGGTGCGCAGCGCGGCCATCTTGTCGGCCTTCTGGATGCTGTACACGCGATGCTCCACGGTGGGAAGCGCCGTCTCGTCCGCATCGACCTCCACAATGACGGGATCGCGCAGGTGTTTTTTGGCGGTCTGGGCCACCCACTCCGGCATGGTCGCCGACAGCAGGGCCGTCTGCCGCTTGGCCGGCGTGCGGCTGAGGATGGCGTCAACGTCCCGGGCAAACCCCAGGTCCAGCATTTCGTCGGCCTCGTCCAGGACCAGGAACCTGACCGCGCCCAGGTCCAACGCGCCCTGGCGCAGATGGTCCAGCGTGCGCCCGGGCGTGCCGATGATGATGTGGGCGCCGTTGCGCAGCGCCGTCTGCTCCGGCCGCAACGACCTGCCGCCGTACAGCAGCGTCACGCGCAGGCGGTGGGGCGCCGCGAGGTTTTGCACGACTCCGGCCACCTGGATGGCGAGCTCACGGGTGGGAACCAGAACCAGCGCCTGGATGGCTCGTTGGGACGGGTCGCATCGTTCCACCATGGGCGCGGCATAGGCCAGCGTCTTGCCCGAGCCGGTGCGCGCCTGGCCGATCAGGTCCCGTCCGTCCAGGAGGCAGGGAATGGATCGCTCCTGGATTGGCGTCGGGTCCGTGATGTCCATCCGGCCGATGGCGGCCCTGGTGGCGGATTTCAGGTCGATTCCGGCGAAGACATCGGCGTGGGCGGCGACATCGTGCGTTGGGTTTTGGCCGGCTGTCGGGTTCGTGTCAGGGCTGTGCGTTGCCGTCGCCGGGAGTGTGGAGTTTTCGTCGCTGCGCCGAGTTTTCCAGCATGAGGCGCAGAACACGGGTCGGTCGGGATTGGGTCGGAACGGCACGGTGGCGCTCGCTCCGCAATCCGCGCAGGTGGCGGCGTGCTGTTGCGCCCGGTTGTTTTTCGGTTGACCCGGTTGCGGCCCGTTATGCTCAGGCCTGTTGTGTCGAGCGCGGTTATGAGATCGTCGTCGGCTGGGTCGGGACGGGGATGGGGATTGCGTACTGATGATGACTCCTTGGTCGAACCGGGGATGACGTGGATGGCGCGGCTTCCGCAGGCGCATGAGTCATGCGGGCCTGTCTCCGCGCGCTGCAGCGATGCCCGAACCTGAGCATCGTCGGAATGCAGTCCTTCAAACTGAATGATATTATACCAGCATAATCATAAACAGATTTGATAATCCGCCGGATGCCGCAGGGCAATCGCATTTGGAGTTTTGACGCCCGTCACTCCGGCGAAAGCCGGAGTCCATAGGCCACCGAATGAAGACACCGACCGCGAAACCGCCGATTCCAGGCACTGGATACCGGCGCGCCGTAGGCGCATCTCCGACTTTCGCCGGTATGACGGTGGGTGGAAGAGCCTTATACAGTGGCCAACAATTGAAATGCGATTGAACTGGCCGGATGCCGGCGTGTTATCGCCGGTCCGGCCAGCCCGCGCCGTGCGTCTGAGGCCGGGCGCGCGACGGTCACTTCAGCGACAGCGCAATTCGTTTACGCTCAAGATCCACCTCAAGCACCGTAACCCACACGCGCTGCTGCACCTTCACGACGTCCGACGGGTTGGACACGAAGCCCTCCGCCATCTGGCTGATGTGCACCAGCCCGTCCTGGTGCACACCGACATCGACAAAGGCCCCGAAACCGGTCACGTTGGTTACCACCCCGGGCAGTTTCATCCCCGCGGCGAGGTCCTCGATCCGGTGGATGTCCGCCGCGAACTCGAAAGGTTCAAACTCCGGGCGGGGGTCCCGCCCCGGCCGCGCCAGTTCTTCCACTATGTCTCGCAACGTGGGCAGGCCAACGTCGGCGTTGACGTAGCGGTTGAGATCAATCTGCGCGCCGACGCTTGCGTCACCCAGGATTTGCTCCACCGGCCGCCCCAGGTCATTGCAGATCGCCGACACCACCGGGTACGACTCAGGATGCACCGCGCTCGCGTCCAGCGGCTGGATTCCGCCCCTGATGCGCAGAAAACCGGCCGACTGCTCGAACGCCCTGGGGCCGAGGCGCGGCACTTTCTTCAGCGCGGTTCGGGATGCGAAGGGACCGTTGGTGTTCCGGTACTCCACGATGGCGTTGGCCAGGCGGGGTCCAAGGCCCGAAACGTACGACAGCAACTCCGGACTGGCCGTGTTCAGTTCCACCCCGACCTGGTTCACACAGCTGATCACAACATCGTCCAGCCGTTCCTTCAGGGCCTTTTGATCAACATCGTGCTGGTACTGGCCCACTCCGATGGACTTGGGATCTATCCTGACCAGTTCGGCCAGGGGATCCATGAGCCGGCGGCCGATGGATACCGCCCCGCGCACGGTGATGTCATGCTCCGGAAACTCGGACCGGGCCGCCTCGGACGCGGAGTAGACCGAGGCGCCGCTCTCGTTGACCATGACCACCGCAACCTGCGGGCCCAGGTCGAGGGTTCTCAAGAATGCTTCCGTCTCACGGCCGCCGGTGCCGTTGCCCACGGCGATGGCTTCCACATGGTACTCACCGCACAGCAGGCGTATCTGCCTGCCGGCGTCCTCCGCATCCCGTTTCCCGAGTAGCGGGTAAACGGTTTCGTGGTGCAGCAGATAGCCCTGCCGGTCCAGGCACACCAGTTTGCAGCCCGAGCGAAATCCTGGATCCAGGGCCATGACGTTCTTCTGGCCCAGCGCCGGCGCCAACAGCAGTTCCCGCAGGTTGTCGGCGAACACACCGATGGCGGTGTCCTCTGCGCGAATCCTGGCGGCTTTTCGGACCTCGGTTTCCAACGGGGATTCCAGCAGCGCCCTGTATCGTTCCCTGATGGCAAGCCTGATCTGCGCTGATGCCTCCGTTCCTCCCCTGGCAAAAAGCCGTTCCAGGATAGCCGTCGCCGCCGGTAGCGGAGGCGCGATGCGAACCGAAAGCATCGATTCCTTCTCGCCCCGGAGCATGGCCAGGATCCGGTGCGAAGGCGCGTTCGCCACGGGTTCCTGCCAGTCGAAGTAGTCCCGGTACTTGGTCGCCTCCGCTTCCTTGCCGGAGGCCACCCTGGCCGAAATTGTGCCCTGCGACCAGAACAACGCACGAATTTCCCGGCGGGCGGCCGGGTCTTCGCTGATCCACTCGGCTATGATGTCCCTGGCTCCCCTCAGGGCCTCGTCGGTGTTTTCCACCCCCGCTTCGGGATTGACGTAGCCCTCCGCGGCCCGGTTGACGTCAAATTGTCCCTGCCCCCAGAGTCGAGATGCCAAGGGCTCAAGCCCCTTTTCCCTGGCGGCGGCGGCCCGGGTGCGGCGTTTGGGCCGGTACGGCAGGTAGGCGTCCTCCAATGCGGTCATGGTTTCGGCGTCCATAACCGTCTTTCGCAGATCATCGCTCAGCAGGCCCTGCTTTTCCAGGGAAGCGAGGATGGCATCCCGCCGCTGGCCGAGTTCCCGAAGCTGGGTCAGCCGGTCCCGGATGCCGGAGATCGCCACCTCGTCAAGGCTGCCCGTGCTCTCCTTGCGGTACCGCGCGATGAAGGGAACGGTGGCGCCGGCGTCGAGCAGCGCCACCGTGGCCTGCACACTATCCCTGGCCAACCGTAGCTCGCGGGCGATTTGGGCGATGGGCGTGTCGGTCATGGTAGTCATTTCACGTTCCCGGCGCTTGCAGCGCGTGGGCTTCGATAGAGTGCGGGCTCCAATAGAGTGTGGGTTCCGTCGGTCCGGACCTTGGTGCGCGGTTCGGGGTGTTGAGCATCCCTATCCGGTCGCGCCGATGCCGGACTTGGCCGTGGGCGGGTTGCCGTTTTCAATCTCCACCGGCGGTTTCGGGCCCTTGCGCAGCACTGCCGAAACCTCGTGCATGTGGCTCAGGATCTCCCGGTATGAGGTTAGCGTACCGGTCTCGTGATAGGGAATGCCCCGCTGTCGGCAGAACTCCTTGACGATTGGACGGGCCTTGCCCAGCCGGTTCCTGGGCATCATGGTGAACAGGTGGTGCTCAATCTGGTAGTTCAGGCCGCCGTAGAGAAAGTCGACCAGGAAGTTTGGCTTGACGTTGCGCGTGGTCAGCACCTGGGTGCGCACGAAATCCAGGGGATTGTCCTTGTCCAGGATCAGCATCCCCTTGTGGTTGGGGGCGAACACCAACCCGTAGTACAACCCGAAAAGGCCCTGGTGGACCAGCGCAAAAACCAGCGCCTGCCAGGGATTCAGCGCATAGAGGAGCAGGCCGGCGTAGAGCGCAAAATGCGCGGCCATCAATCCCAATTCAGGCAGGAAGGCGCCGGGCCTGCGGGCTCCCACCAGGAACTGGGCGCTGGAAAACCGGAGCGCCAGGCTCTCGAACGTCAGCATGGGTATGAAGTAGAAGGCCTGGTAGGCCGCCAGGAACCGCACCACGCCGCGCATGTCGCTGGCTTTCTCTGCCGAGTATGCCAGCAATGGAATCAGGGTGTGGGGGTCGTCATCAAGGTCGTTCGGGCTGCGGTGGTGCTGGTTGTGCTGTGTCAGCCACCAGGACTGGCTCATCCCCAAAAGCAGGCAGACGCCGTAACCGATCAGCCGGTTCCCCCGGACCGATCGACAGACCCCCAGGTGTCCGGCGTCGTGGCCGATGTAGCCGATTTGCCCGAACACAAACGCCAGGAAAACGGCGTTGGCAATCTGGAACCAGAAGTTGTCCACCACTATCAGCAGGGCGATGCTCAGCATGAGCAGGGCCAGCGTGGACACCATTTTGAGAGTGTAGTAGCGGAGCTGGCGGTCCAGCAGCCCCTGCTCACGAATCAGGCGAGGCAACTCGGCGAATTCGGCCACCGCGTCCGCCGGCGCCTTTGGCCGGGATGCGGAGGTTGTGATAACGGGCTTGGTGAAATCCTGCATGTCGGTTCAGTAAATCTCCTCGTCCGCATGGGTCAGCCGGTTCGGTGCTCCGGTTCCTCCCATGCCTGGATTATTGGTCTTCCCGCGCGTCCCGCGCTTTTTCCTGCGACGTCGGTTGGCGCGGGTGGCACGGCTCGTGGTGGTCCCGCGACGGTGAGAAAACTCAACGGTCGCGCAAATACTCCGCGAAGCGAAAATTCGACCACCGCGTCAGCCTTGACCGGAGGTCACCAGCCGGAACAAGGGAACGACGGTGGTCGAATCCATGATGGACTCACCGGCGACATTACGCAAGTACGCCCTCGGCGCTCATCAATAGAGAACGGCCGGGCGTGGTCGCCGGCGGCGGGTTCAACTCCGGCCCGCCGCAGCCTGACCCAACACGCCCATCAACTCCGCCACATCGTCCAGGCGCTCAAGGTTTTCCAGCATCTCCAGCACCCGCTCGGCATTGGCGTCGGACAGGGCGCGAACGAAGCAGTCCTGCACCTTTTCCAGCCGCTGCTCCCGGGACATGGGGTTGGACGCCGACCCGCTAAAGGCGGAACATTCGGCGCTGACCGTGGTCCCGTTTTTGAGCACGGACGATATTCGGGTAGCGCCCGATTCGGGGCCCTCCGGTTCCACCCGGACGCGGCCCAGCATGTCCTCCATGTCCGGCGAGAAGCGGCGGGCGTCGGTGAAGGTGTCGATGCCCACGCGCCCGTCCAGCAGGGCGGCGGCGGCGCAGTATTCCACGCTGAACTTGCCGTCCAGTCCGCTGCGGGGCGCCGGTCCCGAATGGCCTCGGCCCTGGCGGTGGATGGTCGCCTGCTCTATGTCACCGGCGCCGATCCCGTTCTCGTCGCGCAGGTTCAGCGCCGCCTCGATCACGTTCTGCATGTACACCTGCGCGGGGAACCGCTTGATGTCATAGCCCGGATCGACCAGTCGCCACGACGCGCCCAATCCGCCGGTGGCAACGTCCCAGTCGAACTCGCCGCCGAACAGCGCGGCCGCGAAGCCAACCGGCGATTCCAGCGCTTCGTCGCTGGCGGTGTAGCCCATGCTCGCCAGGATGCCCGCCTCAGCGCCCATGCGGGCGGCGTTGCCCGGGTGGGTGGACTTGACCATGGTGCCCGTGTTGGCGGTCAGGCCGCCGGTTCGGGACGCCGCAATGCCCAGGGCCATCAGCGTCTGCTCCGCGTCCAGGCTGAGGGTCTTGGCTGCCGACGCCGCGCCGCCCAGGGGGCCCACCAGTCCGGGCGGGTGATAGCCCGGCCGCGTGGCCGGTGCAGACGCGGCCCGCAGCCGGCCCTGGATTTCCCAGCCCAGCGCGTACGCCGTGATGACCCGGTCGCCCGAGACGTTGTGCTGCTCCGCCAGCGCGAGCGCGGCCGGCAGGCATGATGAGGTGCCGTGGGTGGGCGGGAATCCCTGGATCTCGTAGTCCAGGCAGTGTCCGAACACCCCGTTGGCGAAGGCGGCGGACGGCGGGTTGGTCTGGTATCCCCAGCCCACCACGGAGGCCTGGGGTGAGCCCCCTGCCTCCCGCACGTAGCGGCCGATGATGTCGGCCAGTTCCTGCACCGACCCGGCGACCATGTTGGCCACGCCGTCCAGGATGGCGATTTTCGCGGCGTCCACGGCCTCGGGCGACAGGTTTGCAAACTCGGTCTCGGCGATGAATTCGGCAAGGGTTCGGGTCGTGGTCATGGATTACCTGCCTCACGGGGGACGCCGGCACGGCGTCAGAGGGAGAAGCGTTGCTGATAATCGGGTCGGCCAGGCGGCCGGGCGACAGGGTAACACCCAGCGCAGGGTAAAACCACCACCGTTCCCGCCACGCCCCAGGCCCTTTGCAAAGTCCTGGTTGGCGACCTTTCACCCCGAACCGTCATTCCGGCGAAAGTCGCAGATGCGCCTTTGGCGTGCCGGAATCCAGAACATTCCGATCACAACGACCTCCTGGATTCCCGCTTGCGTGGGAATGACGGATTAACTTTGAA
>JAJDXU010000470.1 GCA_022823105.1 Dehalococcoidia bacterium | reverse complement strand
TGCACGCCGATCCAGACCAGTACATCCACCGTGTCTACAACCCCCAAGACGCTGAGAGACCGTTTACTGAATGTTTGCACCGCTACCAATTTCCAACATTCCCGGAAGTCCTGAATGAGTTCCAAACTTTGGTTGAGAATTACCCGAACGTGTGAGGACATCCGGGGCAACGCTAACGGCAACCCAGCGCTACCTTTGCGACTGGAAATCGCCCCTGCATTACGGAGTACAAAGCAGGGGCAATGTTATGCAGCGCCTATGCTGGGTTTAGGAATCGTCTGTTTGTTTGCGTTCTCACGCGTACCCGTTTCTCGCAACCTGTCACTGCGAGCGCCCGCCGTCCCACTTCAGGTAGCACGGTCGCTCCTGTCGGTGCCAAAACGCCCAGCCTTTTTGTGATTCACCTGCCTTTGGTGGCAAAACGACGTACCGGCGCCCCCCAATCATCACCCAGTTCCCCCAAAACCCCAGTTCGGACACCCTTCCGCCCCGGTGACACTTCCCCCTTGCTCTAACCCTTCCCCCATCCGTACATATTACCCAGTACCCAAACCCAACCCGCCACCCGGGCCCGCGACTGCCGACCCAATGCCCACGCCCCAACACCGCAAACCCCGCTCCCCCAAACCCGCTCATCTGCCCGCCAAAACCAATAAAACTGCCCCCAAAACGCCTCTCGCGACGCCCATCCAGCACCACGACCCGCCCAATGCCCTGCTTAAATTAGCGGAAATGAACGGAAATGAGCGGGAAATCGATTTTCCATCCTGCACTGGGTAGCGTGAGCGCAGATTTACCTTGACAGCCCTGCGCCCCCAAACATAGAATGGTAGGCCGTTTGGGAGATTGGGATTATGGATTATGCCATCGTAAAAACGGGCGGCAAGCAGTACCGCGTTTCCCCCGGCGACGTGCTGGACGTTGAGTTGCTCGACGTCGAGGCCGGTACCACCACCGAACTCGACGACGTGCTGGCCGTCTCGCGGGACGGGCAGATGCGGTTCGGCGCGCCCAACGTCGACGGGGCCAAAGTGGTCGCCGAGGTGCAGTCGCACTACAAAGACAAGAAGATCATCGTCTACAAGTACAAGGCCAAGACCCGGTACCGCCGGAAGAAGGGCCACCGCCAGAACTACACGCGCATCCAGATCCAGAGCATCGAGACGGGAGGCTAGACATGGCCCACAAGAAAGCGGGCGGCAGCACCAACAACGGCCGCGATAGCAATGCAAAACGACTGGGCGTGAAGAAGTACGGCGGCGAGCGCGTCACCGGCGGGTCGATCATCGTGCGTCAGCGCGGCACCCGCATCCGCCCCGGAACCAACGTCGGCATGGGCAGGGACTACACCCTGTTCTCCATGATCGACGGCCAGGTCACGTACGAGTGGGCCGCCAGGGGCAAGCGCCGGGTCAGCGTCTATCCGGTGGAAGCCGCGCAGCAGGCCGTCGCGGCGTAGGGGGGACCCACCATGAAAGCAGAGATTCATCCGCGGTATTTCACCTCCACCATCACGTGCTCCTGCGGCAACGTGTTCCAGACGGGGGCAACCAAGCCGGCGCTCCGTGTCGAAGTGTGCGGCAAGTGCCATCCCTTCTACACGGGCGAGCAGCGCATCGTCGACACGCAGGGGCGCATCGAGCGGTTCAGCCGCCGGTTCAACCTGGACGGCTAGCGACCCTTTCCCGCATACACCCTCGGCAGGGGCGGCGCATGCGTCGCCCCTACGCATTGCAAGAAACCCCGACGGACGCATTGGGCAGCAGGAGGCCTCAACATGGTTCGCTACGTTCCCAAGACCGTCCGCGAGTACGGGCGCATCCACCTGGCCGAGCGGCTGGGCGAGCACGGTTGGCAGTGCTTCATCGCCCGGCGCAGTCCCAATGAGGACGAGGTGATCGCCGGCCGGCCCGAGCAGGACATCGAAATCCGCCTCAAGTTCCACTCCCAGGAGAGCAGCCAGGCGGTGCGTTTCTACGACGGCGACACGCTGGACTGGAACTGGGAGTACCTGGTGATCACCACGTATATCCTGGCGGAAACGCCGGTTACCTACCTGCTGTCCCGCGCCGACGTCAGCGTTGACGGCAGGATGGATGACGAGTTCGGCGGCGCGTTGTGGCTGCAGCCCGATGCGTTCTCCACCGACGAGTTCAGGGAAGCGTGGGGCAAGTTGCATGAGGTGTATGGGCGGGTTTGAAACCCGCCCATACGTACGGATAAGGAAACGTTAGGTGAGTAGCCAGCCCCACGCCGAGCATGCCGATTCGCCACGCCCCCTGTACGGCGGCCAGGCCGTCATTGAGGGAGTGATGATCCGCGGCGTCCGGCACTACAGCCTGGCCGTGCGGAGGCCCGGCGGCGATATTTTCTGCACCACCGAGCCGGTCAGCAGCCGGTTTTCCGGGACCATGCGGCGCATCCCGTTCCTGCGGGGCGTGCTGATCCTGGCCGAGACACTGTGGCTGGGCATGAAGTCGCTGCAACGCTCGGCGGTAATCGCGGCCGAGGAACCGTCGCCAGCAGGACAGTCTGGGGAAGCACAGTCCGGCGAAGCACGGTCCGGCGGCGGGGATGCCGTCAGCAACGTGACGATGGGCGTGACCATGCTGATCGCGCTGGCGGTGGGCATCGGGATATTCCTGGTGCTGCCGCTGCTGGCGGTGCGGTTGATCGAGCCGTTCATAGGGTCGCTGTTGGTCAGCAACCTGATCGAAGGGGTGATCAGGCTGGTGATCCTGGTGGCCTACGTGGCCGGCATCTCCCTGATGCGGGACATACGGCGGGTGTACGCCTACCACGGCGCCGAGCACATGGCGGTGCACACCTACGAGGCCGGCCAGGCTTTGACGGTGGACAACGTGCGGCAGCATCCGACGCCGCACCCACGCTGCGGCACGGCGTTCCTCATCACAGTGGCCATCGTGTCGGTGGCGGCGTTCGCCATCCTGGACGCGGTGCTCTACTCGGGGCTGGGCTGGCGGATCCTGTCTCGCATCGTGCCGATCCCGGTGGTGGCGGCGGTGAGCTACGAGATCATCCGGTTCGCCGGGGCGCATCGCACCGCGTGGTTCGGCAGGATACTGTCGGCGCCGGGGCTGTGGCTGCAGCAGATCACCACGCGCCAGCCCGACGCCGACCAGATCGAGGTGGCGATCGCGGCCATGGAAGCGGCGGTGGCGGCGGACGCCGATACCGTGCCGGCCCAACCGTCTGTGGTACAGTAGCGCCGACGAGCGATTGACAACCCCAACTTGACGGCGCAGGTGCAACATGGCCGATGTTCCCGATATGCAGATGATTCCCTACCTGAGCGCCACCGAGCCGCGCAACTTCGTGGAGCAGGGGCTGCAGCGCTACAACGAACTGCTGGAGCGGCTGGCCGGCCAGATGGACGACCTGCTGGCGTTGGCGCAGGACGGGCAGCCCATCGACGCGGAGTTGGCAGACCAGCTATCCAGCATGCGGGAGGCGCTGCGTCCCCGCCACGGCCTCTGCATCGACCGGGCGTGCTTCTCCTGCCGAGTGCATGAGGAGGCGATCAAGGAGCACGTGCTGCTGTACGTGGACTGGAAGCTGCCGGGCACGGTGCAACAGCTGGAGCGCCTCAAGAACCGGAACTGACGCGACACTCCTTTGGGAGGGTAACACCCATGGTTACCAAACCCTTCAGATTGGGCCATGACACTCCTCTCGTCCCGGAAGAAGACCCCAACATCTTCTATCCCGACTCGGATGATGAACCCATGGCCGAAAACGACCGCCAGCGGCGCGTCCTGATCGACATCAGCGAGACCTTGATCCAACACTTCAGCGACCGGCCGGACGTGTATGTGTCGGCGGATATATTCGTCTATTACGAGATGAACAACCCCGACCGCAAAGTGGCGCCGGATGTCCTGGTATCCTTCGGTGTTGAGGACCGTGAGCGCCTGTCGTATTTCGTCTGGCGAGACGGGAAGTCGCCCGACTTCGTGCTTGAAGTGGCGTCCCCCAGCACCTGGCATCGGGACGCCAACGAAAAGCGCGACATTTATGCCGCCATGGGTGTGACCGAATACTGGAGATTCGACCCAAACCGGGGGCAGATCTTCCGACGCGTGCTGATCGGAGAGAGACTGAACGAATCCGGCGAATACGAGCCCATCACCATATCAGAGTCGGAAGGAGCGCTGACCGGGTACAGCGCCGTGCTGGGACTGGACCTGTTTGCCCAGGACGGCGCTTTGCGCATGTATGATCCCGTCAGTCACACTTGGCTGAGGAATTTTCGAGAGGAAATCGTGGTTAGACGGATCGCTGAGGATCGGGCCCAAACCGCGGAGGATCGGGCTCAAACCGCGGAGGATCGAGCTCAAACCGCGGAGGATCGGGCTCAAACCGCGGAGGATCGGGCTCAAAACGCCGAGGATCGAGCCCAAAACGCCGAGGATCGAGCGGCTTTGCTGGAGAGCATTCTACGGGAACATGGGATCACGCCTCCCAACGGCGGTTAACCATCACGGCTTTTGCGCCACGGCGACGATGTGGTACATGTGCCGGTACAACTGGAACGCGCCGCCGAGCAGCGACTGGACATCGGTGTCGGCGTCGGGGCGGACGTGGCGGAAGATGTCGGTCTCAGTGTAGTACACCGGCACGTCGGGACGCTGCTGCTGCAACGCCCGCACCAGGCGCCGGGATTCGCCCACGGGGATCAACGGATCGCCCTGGTCGTGCATCACGCGCATGACGGTGTTTGCGCCCCACATCCCAATGTGGTGAGACGGCGAAATGGAATCTACCTCGTCTCGGAATTCCTCGGGCAACTCCGCGTAACGTTCCCGGGCCTGTGCGACGGAGTCCGTCCCGTCGAGAAGGGACTGCGCGGCCGGCAGTGGAAGCAGTGGCGTCAGCATGTTGTCGTACACCCGGCGGGTGAGGCGGTCCACCTCCCACGGGGTGTCTCCACCGTCGTCGATGGCGCGGCCGGCGGCGATCTGTACCAGCAGGTCCGTCGTGTCGTAGTAGCCGCCGAATGCGTTGACGAAGGCAATGTCATCGGCGATGCGCGTGTCGGCGGCGGCGACCAGGGCGAAGGACGCGCCGACGGAGAAGCCCGCCAGTCCCACGCGGTCGGGATCGACGAAATCCTGCTGGCGGAGGTGCTCAAAGACGGCGACGAGGTTGGCGATTTCACCGGCATCGACCTGGGCGCGTTCTCCCATGGTGGGCGACCAGTAGTACATCACGGCGAAACCGGCGCGGGCCAGGGCTTTGCCCAGGTTGATCACGTCGGGGTCGTCGGCGCCGGCGGCATTGGCTCCGAGGAATATCACCACCCCGGCGCGGTCCGCCTCAGGCGGACCGTCGGGAATGACGTAGATGTCGCCGGTCCCGGTGGACCCGTCGGCGCGGATGAACTCGGCGACGATGCGCTGCGGTTCGCAGGCGAGCCAGGGCTGGGGCTTGACCGGAGACGGCAGCACCTGGGCGGCAAAGGCGGCGGTGTGGATCGCAGTCGTCAGCGGGCGAAACAGCGCCAGGGCCGCCACGATCACCACCGCAACCACCAGGGTGATTATGTAGAGGCGGTAGGAGACGCGGCCCAGGAAACGCAGCATGATGGCCAGATATTACCACCCGCCACGGGCGGACGTAGTTGATGGCAAGGCCGCGACTCAGCGGCAAGGGTCCGCCGGCGGGTTACACGCGGACGGGGCTAATGATCATGGCGAATGATCATGGCGGCGGGATGCTAGAGTGTGGCATAGGGGCAATTCGGCTTGGGGGTTTGTCGCCATGAACACGTCGTCATCGCAATCAACGTCAGCGTCTTCGCAGCGCGGCGGGCGTGTCGGCGCCAAGCATGGCGGTTCAATGGACATCGAACCGGCCGACCGCGAACGATTTGAGGCATTGGCCGACCGGTGGGAAGAAGAAACTTTCTTCCACTCGAATTCGTCCCTTAAAAACGCGCACCCTGCCCTCCAGGAAATCGTCAGCATGGGCCCGCCGATGGTACCGTTGATTCTTGAGCGGATGCGTTCCCAAGGTGGGCGCTGGTTTGAAGCGCTAGCACAGATCACAGGAGCAGATCAGATATCGCCCGCCGACTACGGCAACATTGCAACGATGCAGAATTCCTGGCTGCAATGGGGCGAACGCAATGGCTACGTCCAAGTGGCGCGAGCATCTCCGGCGCGGTTTTAGCTTGGCAATGCCAGCGGTTCCAGTTTGTCCAGGAATCGTTCCACGTCGTCCAAACCTTCGGCTACGTTTTGAGCGTCCTCCCAGTCCTCGTAGAAGTTGACGTGGAGGCTATTGGCCACCTGGAAAAGCCGGCGTATCTCCGGGTCGTCGGTTTCCTCGCGCAACATCCTTACTGCCAAGTGCAAATAACCGTGTCCATGATGCTCCCACCCGCGCCGTTCGGCCACCGACTTGACAATCTGAGCAGCGGCGCCCCAACCCTTTTCGGAAGCTTGGCGCACGTCGCCGCGAGCCAGTTCCTCACGGCCTTGCGCCAGCAATTGCCGGCTGGCAGCGTGATACCTACCAGCAACTATAATCTGCCCCCAATGATAGCGTGGATTGGCCTTATCTTAGCACGGGCAAGGGTTATAACGGCTGTTGCGGGATGTTACACGCGGACCCGGCTGATCATGGCGGCCGAGATGAGGCGGGTGGCAGCCATCACCAGGAACACAATGGGCCAGGGGCTGCCGGCCATATCAAGCAGGACGCTGAATATCAACGCCTGCGCGCCGGCGTAGAGGTAGCCGTGAGCGTCGAGGACGCCGGCCCCGGTGCCGGCCATCTTGCGGCCCGACAGGTCCACCGAGATGGTTGATATCAGAGACACGCCCATGCTGACGCCGCCCCACAGCATCAGCGCCGCGCCGAGCCACGCGTTGGACGGCGGGGCCAGCGCAATCACGACCAGCGCAGCAGCGGACAGGAAGCAGGACGCAATCACCAGCGGACGGCGGCGGCTGCCCAATAGTTTGTCGGAGATGAACCCCGACGCCGGCGGTGCGATCAGGTAGCCCAGGGGCAGCAGGAAGGTGATGAGCACCGTCTGTGTGATGTCCAGCCCACCGGCCTCGAAGTAATACAGGGGCACCCAGGTGGTCAGGCCGTAGCGGGCGACGTTCTCCAGGCCCTTGACGTGACAGGCCAGCTGGAAGCGGCCATTGGTCAGCAGCAGCTTGTAGGGGCCGAAACCTCTGAGTTGCTCTGCGCTCGCGGACTCGGGTGTGGCGGATATCGCGTCCTCCTCGATGTACTCGGGCAGGTCAACGTCGCGCGGACGGTCTCGGGTCAGAAAGTAGAAGGCCACTCCCAGCGCCATGATCATCAAGGGCGGGTACCGGAATGCGGCGCGCCAGCCCCACTCGGCGGCGACCCAGCTGCTGAGCCACCACATCAGCAGCATCGCCCCGCCGGCAACGGTGCCGACGAAGCCCATGGCGATGCCGCGCTCGCGGCGGGGCCACCACTGGCTGATCATGCTGATGGCGGGCGACCAACAGGCCGCGTTGACGAATCCGGCCAAACCCCAGGGGATCGCGAAGGTGAGAGCCGAGGTGCCGAAGGACGCGGCCCAGTTGAAAACGGTGGTGAAAATAGCGCCCAGCATCACCCAGAGGCGCAGGCCGTAAGCCTCGGACATCCGGCCATGCACCAAGTCGCCCAGCATGAAGCCCCAGAGGAGCATGGCGTTGATGATGCCGATCTCGATGTTGGTGAGGAGCAGGTCGTCCTTGATCAGAGGCGACGTGGGCCAGAAGTTGAACCGCCCCGTATAAACGAACAGGTAGAAGGCGCAGAAGGAGATGAGGACCTGCCACTTCCACCGGTGGTAGCGGGGCGGCAGGTCGCTGTAGGCGACGGGGGTGCTGGCGCTTTGGGCGGCGGCCATCAGGGAATCGCAGAAATGAGAAGCCGCCGCCGTGGTGATGAACCGACGACGGCGGCATTGTGCTCCGTGGATGGGCTAGCGCTTGGTGTAGAGAAGCTCCTTGGCCTCGCTCAACAGCTCCTCGTCGGAGCGGCTGAGGTCGAGCGGGTCGCCATGGGGCTGGGGTACCGGGAATCCAGTCTTGTAATAGAGCTCGATGCGGTTGCCCTCGGGGTCGAAGAAGTACATGCCGAATGCGTTGCCGTGGCTGACGATCCGGTCGATCTGCACGTTCTCAGCGTCGATGCGCTGTTTGAATTCGCGCATGTCCTGGATGGACGGGACGTGGAATGAAATCTGCTGGATAACCTGCGCGTCGTCCGACGTCACGCGCCCTGCCATGAGCACGAACTCGTGATGCTCGCCAACGGGGTCGGAGCTGAGGAAGACCATGCGGCGCTGTTCCAGGTCTTCATCGGCGATCTTCAAGCCGAGCACGCGGGTGTAGAAATCGCGCATTTTCATCAGGTCGGTGGCGTAAATGCCGACGTGACCGAGTCCGCCAATCTGGGCCATGATATGCCTCCTGCAGGTTGGATCCGTTTCACGGAAATTTCCAGCAACGGTAGAACAGCAGGCAATGTATGTCAAGGTGGGACCTGTTCTCACGCGTACCCGCTTTGCGCAACCCGTCACCGCGAGCGCCACCGCCACCCCAATTCAGGTGGCACAGTCATTCCTGCCAGTGCCAAAACCCCATCTCAGACACCCCCACCAAGTGACACTACCGGCTTGCTCGAACCCCTACCCTGTCCGTACCATATTACCCAGCGCCCCATATCCAACCCGCCACACGGACCCGCGACAACCGTCCCAATGCCCACCTCCCAACACCGCGAACCTCGCTCCCCCAAACCTGCCCATCTGACCGCCAATACCACTGAAATCGCCGCCAAAACCCCGCCATCGGCCCCCATTCAG
>JAJDXU010000035.1 GCA_022823105.1 Dehalococcoidia bacterium | reverse complement strand
TGGCGGAGCAGGGCGTTCAGGTCGGTCATCACCAAGGGACCAACTTCGGCGCTCAACCCTCGCATCCGCTCCACGATGGTCAGGGCGCGACCGCCGTTGGTGGAAACCCGGTTCAGGCTGTCGGTGATTTCTTCGGTGAGCTCGTCCAGCAACGAGGCATCCTCCTCCGACATCCTGTCGCGGTAGTTGTCCAGCATCTCGGTCAATTCGCTGTAAAGGTCCAGAGAGCCTTCGGAGAAGTTTTTGACGAAATTCAGAGGGTTGCTGATTTCGTGAGCGACGCCCGCAACCAGTTCGCCCAGGGCGGCCAGTTTCTCCTGAGCCACGAGGCGGGACTGCATTCTTTGCAGTTCGGCGTTGGCCTCCTGCAGCTCGCCGTAGAGTTGCTCGACCAGGTTCAGGCGCTGCACTTCCAGGGCCTGCTGCCGGAAAACCTCCAAAGCGTCGGCCAGTTGCCCGATCTCATCCTGGCCCACTTCCGGCACCGGGGTTTCCAGGTCGCCGCCGGCCATTCCCCGCATACGGTCTGAGAGTCGGGAGAGGCGACGGACGATTGCGTTGCCCACCCAAAGCCAAGCGACCAGGGTGGCTGCAATGACGCTGACGATGCTGATAACCGCAAGCCAGACCCTTCCCTCGTCGAAACTGCGCACGGTGAGACCTACGGTTTCGGCATTATGGGCGCTGGCACGATTCAGCAGCCCATTCACGGAACGCTCCAGCGCGGCGCTGGCCGGTCCGATGGCGTCGGCCCGCTCCTGATCCGGGGCTTGCAGGGCAAACTGCTGATGGCGCGCCGCGAATACCGTTTCAGCTGCGGCGATCAGACCCGGGTTCAAAGGAACGCGGGCATGTAGAGCATTGAGGTCATCTTCCCAGAGGCCATCCAACGAGGTGGCGTCCTCTACCCGCAACATTTCGTCGAGCAACAGCAGGAAATCCGGCGATGGTTCAGCGCCATTGGGCACCGCGGCCAATGCTTGCCTCAGCGACGCCGTGGCGGCATCGGCCTGTTCCGTCGTGAGCCGGCTCACCGCAAGGTTGTTGATGGCATAAGCCAGGTCGTTGGCGTCGTTCCACACCGCCAGGGCGTCGGCGTCCAAGTCGGGGACGCTGCGGGCGACGGCCAGATTATCGCTGAGACTTGCCAATGATTCATCCGCAGAACGTTGCAGCACCACCACGCCAGGGCCACCGTAGGACAGCAGTTGCGCCCCCAGGGCACGGAGTCGCTCGCTTTCCCGGGCGGCGGCCCAGGACGCTTCCAGCGCCGGTACCGAAGCCGACTCGGCTTCGTAGTTCAGGTCGCCGCTGCGCTCGAAGTGATACACCCCCACCGCGCTGGATACAAGGGTGAGGACCACGGCGAAGCCCAGGGCAAAGTACAGCCGGGGTCCGATTCTGCGCCAACGGTCAACGAGAAAACCCATGGTCAAAACTCCTGAAGGTGTTGTCAGCAAGTTCCAGGCACAAATCAGCATCGCCCAAGTCCCGCGCAATATCAAGCCGGAGAAGCGGTCAACCAGGGCAATCGCATTTTATACAAAGACAAAAAAGCGGCTAATATTCGGTCATCTTCGAATGACTGGAGGCATGGCGGTGTTGGGCAATGAGCCGTTTTCCATCATGGACCATTTTGAGAGACTGGACGACCCGCGGATCGAACGGGCCAAGCGTCACCAGTTGTTAGACATCATCGTGATCACCCTGTGCGCCGTGATCTGCGGGGCCGACAACTGGGTGGAGATTGCGGAGTTCGGCAAGGCCAGGGAGGATTGGTTCCGACGGTTCCTGAGATTGCCTAATGGCATACCTTCCCACGACACCTTCGGTCGAGTGTTCGCCATGCTGGACCCGGAACAGTTTTCGGCGTGATTCATGGACTGGGCGCGTTCGGTGAGCGAGCTGGCTGAGGGCGAGGTGGTGGCGATAGACGGCAAGACCCTGCGGGGTTGTCATGACCGTGCCAACGGCCGAGGCGCCCTGCATATGGTCAGCGCCTGGGCCACGGAGAACCGGATGGTGCTGGGGCAGACCCGCACCGAGGCTCACTCCAACGAGATCACGGCGATTCCGGAACTGCTCAGGATGCTGGAACTGAAAGGATGTCTGGTCACCATAGACGCCATGGGGTGTCAGAAGGAAATCGCCCGGCAGGTGGTGCAGGGGGACGCCGACTACCTCCTTGCCGTAAAGGCCAACCAGGGAGAGTTGCACGAGAACATCAAGGACCTGTTCGCCTGCGGTGAGCGGTCGGGGTGGGATGGGATGGCATACAGCCACCATGACCAGGTGAGCAAGGATCACGGCCGGCTGGAACGACGGGAATGCTGGGTGATCACTGACCCGGAAGAGTTGGCCTACGTGGACCCCCACCAGCGCATCATGGCTGAACCTGGTGGAAAGGTGGTTTGCGCTGCTCACGGAGAAGCAACTGCGTCGGGGAGTACATCAGAGCAGCAGTGAACTGGAAGCGGCCATCTACCGCTACCTGGACGTTACCAATGAAGACCCCAAGCCATTTGTCTGGACCAAAACCGCCGACCAGATACTGGCCAACGTCGTCCGCTTTTGCCAACGCACTTTGGATACAGGACACTGGCATTTGGCGCAACGCGGGTGTTACATTTGACGCCACGGCGGGGAGAATTGATAATCCCCTCAGGGGTCGGTTGGGGCATGGCCCTGGCCGGCGCCCACCAACCTCCAATCCTTGAATACCGCGATTCGCGCCACTTCAAATTGGACGACTATCAGCGATTGCAACGGTTCTTTTGGATCGAACCTGACGTGGCGCTTCACGCGGTGAGGATCACGGTTTGGGGACGCTGGCTCCTGTTGTTGCTCGGCGTATGCCACCTGGCTTATCCTGCTTGGTTCACGTACCCGCACGACGTCGAACACGCGGTTCTGCTGGTTCCACTGGCCGTTCTCAACGGCCTCGTCC
>JAJDXU010000012.1 GCA_022823105.1 Dehalococcoidia bacterium | reverse complement strand
CATTCGTCTAGCGGCCCAGGACACCGCCCTCTCAAGGCGGAGATCAGGGGTTCGAATCCCCTATGCGCCACCATTGCCTTCGGTGCCGACGCCTTACCGCGTCGGCGTTTTCTCTTCGGGATTTCACAGGTTGGCGCGGATGCAAGACTCCACCATCGTATTAGCGTTGGGGTTGGTGTTGGCATCGGCCTTTGCTCACGCCACCTGGAACCTGCTGCTGAAGCGCGCGAATCAACAGGAGGTTTTCGCCTGGTGGTTGTCGGGATTCGCCTTGTTGGGCGCTCTGCCCATCGCGTTGGTGCTGGCATTCCGCACGTCATTCGAGGTTGTGGGTGTCTGGTACGTAATCGCGACCATCCTCCTGCACATCTGTTACTTCCTGTTCCTGGGACGCAGCCTTGCTCGCAGCGATCTCTCGCTGGTCTATCCCATCGCCCGCGGGTTCGGTCCAGGACTTGTGCCAATTTTGGCGGTCTTCTCATTGGGCGAAACCGTAACACCCCTGGCCTGGGTGGGTATCGCCTCGGTGGTGGTCGGTATCTACACGATGGCGTGGTGGGGCCAGCTTCGTCAGTTCACCACCATGGCCGCCTTGCGCGCCAACTTGCCGGGACTTGGCTACGCCCTCCTCACCGGCCTCTGCATCTCCTTGTACACCGTCGTGGACAAGCGTGGCGTCGCCCACGTCAGCCCGTTCCCCTACCTCTACCTCATGACGGCCGGCGTCGCGGTGGGATGGCTGCCTTACATAATCCGCAATTATGGGACGGCAGGAATCGTTCAGGAGTGGCGCAACGGTTGGGTCAGCGTCATCTCGGCTTCCGCTCTGCTGTTTCTGGCTTATGGCCTCGTTTTGACTGCCATGAGCATCACCGATGTTAGCTACGTCGCTCCCGTCCGTGAAGTGGGCTCGCTGTTTGCCCTCCTGCTGGGCGCCTTCATCCTAAAAGAGAGCGTCACCGGTGGCCGCGTGGTGGGAGCCGCTTTCATAATCGCCGGCGTCGTTTTGATCACGCTGTCGCGTTAATCCGCCGGCTCTCAGGGCATATAATGTCGCTCGACAAAAAAGAGCCATATCAGAAAAACGAC
Organism: Dehalococcoidia bacterium; assembly: GCA_022823105.1. Lineage (GTDB taxonomy): Bacteria > Chloroflexota > Dehalococcoidia > Lucifugimonadales > UBA3495 > Bin87. Next base: position 2,231 of record JAJDXU010000012.1, on the reverse strand, counting down.
CCACACCAGGAGGGCAGCCATGGACGCTCAGATCGACCTGTTTGAAGCCATCTACAGCCAGCGCCAGATTACGCGCTACAAACCCGATACCGTGCCCCAGGCCGCCCTGCAGCAGATGGTCGATGCGGCCGTGCGCGCCCCCAATGGCGGTAACACCCAACCCTGGGAGTTCGTCGTCGTCAACGATCCGCAGACTGTCCAGAGCCTCGGTGAGCTCTACAAGAACACCTGGCTCGACGCCATGGGTTGGGAGCCGTCGCCCGATGAGTCTCGCGTTTACCGGCATGCCCGGTACCTCGCCCACCACATGCCCGAGGTCCCCGCGATGATCGTCGTCTGCGCCGACCATTCGCGAGGCAGCGGTTACCAGGCGGACCAACCCATCGAACGCGGCCGTCATGCGGCGTCAATCTGGCCGGCCATCCAGAACCTTTTCCTGGCCGGCCGGGCGTTGGGGCTCGGCACCCGGATCACCACCGTGCTGAACCGCAAGGAGGACGAGGTTCGTGAAATCCTCGGCCTGCCCCAACACGCGGAAATGATATGCCTCACGCCCGTCGGGTATCCTCGCGGAAGCTTCGGTCCCACCAACCGCCGTCCTCCGTCCGAGGTGACCTCATTCAACCGGTGGGGTTTCCGCGACTGGCAGAACTGATCCCCATCTCCCGAAAACCCGGAGTGATAATGGCCCAGCAAACTCTCAAAATCGACAACGCCCGCTTTGTCGTCACCATGGACCCCCAGCGTCGAATCATCGCTGACGGGTCCATCGTGGTCTCCGGCAATCGCATCACTCAGGTCGGCAAGGCCGCCGAGTTAGCCAGCGTCTCAGCCGACACCGTGATCGATGGCTCGGGCATGGTGGTAACGCCCGGATTCATCAACGGGCACATGCACATCAGCTATGCCCACGCCGTCCGGGGGCTTTTCCCGGACGATCTGGGATCCGAGTATCTCCCCAACGTATTCCGGCTGCAGGCCGCCATGACCCCGGAGGACGAATATGCCACCTCCCTCCTGGCCATCACGGAGTTGCTGAAGTACGGCACCACCACGTTCATTGACCCGGGGACCACAACCCACCTCGACCTCTGCATGGACGCCTATCGCCAGGCCGGCTGCCGCATCATCGTCGGCTGGAATGTGTTGGACCGCCCCAATCCTCTGAACCTCCCGGTCTCCGATACCGCCGACGCCATCAGAGCCACTGAGGAGACCGTCTCACGCTACCACGGCGCTCTGGATGGCCTGGTCTCCGCCTGGGCCATGCCGTTCTCGTCCGAGTTCTGCTCCGCCGAGCTCCTCTCGGCTACCCACGCCATCGCGCAATCCGCGGGGACGCGCGCCACGCTCCATTTCAACAGCGGGCCTCGCTGGATACAGCACTGCCGGCAGGAGCACGGCTGCACTCCGACCGAATATCTCGACCGTTGCGGAGTGCTGACCCCCGGCATGACTCTCGCCCATTGCCTTGGCATCCAAGATGACGAAGCCCGACTGATCGCCGAACGCGGCGCCGCCGTCGTCATGTGCCCCACGGCAGCCATCAAGGGCGGCGCTCGCATGACCCAACACGGCCTGCTCCCGGAATTGCTCAACTACGGCGCAACGGTCGGTCTGGGCACCGACGCCGGTAACAATTCCAACCTCCTCGAAGCCCTGCGGTCCGTGTATCTCGCCGCCGTGCTGTACAAGGACGGCCGCGGCGACGTCGGCATCATCCCCGCCGAAACCGCCCTGGAGTTGGGAACCATTGGCGGCGCCGCAGCCCTTGGCATGGATGACATAATCGGTTCGGTGGAGCCGGGCAAAGCCGCCGACCTCGTGCTGTTCGATACCCGCCGTTCCGAATGGGCCGCCCTGCACAATCCCGTCAACTCGCTGGTTTACAACGCTGACGGCCGCAGCGTACACACCGTCCTCGTCAACGGCCGCGTGGTTGTCCAGGATCACCGCCCGTTGTTCGTCGATGAGCCCGAGCTGGTGGCAGAGGTGCAGAAAAGAGGCGACGCGTTGGTTCAACGCGCCGCCGTGAAATTCGATTCACGCTGGCCGGTGATCTGACCGGCCGCGCCGGTTCCCATCAACGCTCGGGGTCCGGGCCGCCGATATCGCGCAGGATGTTCTCCAGGGCCTGGTCCAACGCCGGGTCCAGATCCACCGGTTCAACGAACGGGGTGTACTGATAGTCCAGGCGGACCTGGTCGATGATCTGCTTGGCTTCGTTGTTC
>JAJDXU010000182.1 GCA_022823105.1 Dehalococcoidia bacterium | reverse complement strand
TATGCCGAGGGCCCCGAAACCTGATACAAAGATCTCCAACACGGCAAGAATCACCGCCAACACTATGAACGCGATCCCGGCCCAGTTGAACGGCAGATTGCCCAGCGCCAGGAACCCCAACCCCAGGCAAATGATGCCAGCGATTCCCGGCCCGATGGCGCCCGGGGTCATCAGCTCGAATATGAGCCCGAGGCTGCCCAGAGTGATGAGAAGGAATGCGATGTTCGGGTTGGCGATGAAGTCGACGAACCGCTCGCGCCATTGCATCTTGATTTCGCGAACGTCGTAGTCGGTCAGATCCAGGGTGCGCTCTCCGTTCTTGGTGTTTACCCTGCGCCCGTCCAGTTGGGCCAGTAAGTGAGGCAGGTCGTCAGCCAGCAGATCGATGATCCCCGCATCCAGAGCCTCGCTGGCGCTGTAAGACGCGGCCGTGCGGACCGTTTCCTCCAACGCATCGGCGTCGCGCCCTCTTTCCTCGGCCACGGACCTGATCAACGCAGCGGCGTCGTTCGTCACTTTGTCGGCTAGGGTCTCGCCAATGTCCTCTCCACTGCCGGATACGGGTGTGGCCGCACCGATGTTAGAGCCGGGAGCCATGGCGGCGACGTGGGCGGCCGCAGTGATGAACGTCCCAGCGGAACCGGCCTGGGCGCCTCGGGGAAACACGAAAACGGCCACCGGAACGTCCGAGCTCAGCAGCGCTTCCACAATTTCGCGCGTACTGTCGTACAGACCGCCAGGAGTGTCGAGTTCGATGACCAGTAGCTCGGCGTTCGATTCCTCGGCGGTCGCCACGGCGCGGGCTATCACGCGGGATTTGACTGGATTGATCGTGTCCTCCACCTCGAGCCGCAGGACAGAGCGCGACTGGGCATTGGCGGGACTGAGATCAAACAGCGCCAACGCCATGCCGGCTCCTATGAGAGCCAGACAAAACACCAGGACCGGCAATCTGTGTTTGGCTGATCGCATCGACACTCACCCGATTTCATCATCGGCCCTGCCGCACCTCGTGTCAATCACGGGTGAAAGCTCACGCGTACCCGCGGTGTAATTACGTGGTGAAAGAACGGAAAGGTCGATTTCCCGTTTATTTCCTCTCAATTCCGTTCGTTTGAGTAGGGCGTTGAGGTGGATTGTGGGGGCAAATGGAAGCGGCGATGGCGGGTTTGGGGTCGATATTGGTGGTTTTGGCGGGCCAATGAGAGGGTTTCGCGGTGTTGGGACATGGGGATTGGGTCGGCCCTCGCGGGTCTGGGTGGCGGGTCGGAATTGGGGCGTTCGGTAACATGGTACGGATGGAGGAAGGGTTAGAGCAAGGCGGAAATGTCGCCGGGCGGGGGGCCTGAACTGGGGGGTTTTTGGGGGAATTTGGGTGATGATGGGGGGCGATGGCAGGTCTTTTAGCCACAAAAAGCGGGTGAATCACAAAAATTTGGGCGTTTTGGCACCGAACGGAATGACTGTGCTACCTGAATTGAGGCGGCGGGGGCGGTCGCAGTGGAGGGTTGCGCAAAGGGGTACGAGTGAGCGGGCGAAAGGATCCGAATTGACCCGCGCCTGGCGCTGTTCCCCCTTTCCCGGCGGGTAGAGCAGTGGGCGCGCCCGCGTTTGACGATGGCAGTGCGCTACCAATACAATGCGGGTAATTCGGCAATCAACAGGAGCGGAAATTTCCATGGACTACCAGTACATTCTGTACGATAAGGAACGAGTGTCCCGGTTCGAAGGCAGCGGGGAACGACGGCGGGAGAAGGTAGGGCATGTGGCGTTCCTGACGATGAACCGCCCCGAAGTCCTGAACGCGATGAACCGTCAACTCACCGAGGAGTTACACGACGCCGTTCGCGAAGCCAACCAGGACGATGACATCGGCTGCATCGTGATCACCGGGGCGGATACCCACCCTCGCGTGCCTGCGTTCACCTCCGGTGGAGACATCCACCAACAGCGCGAAGATCAAGCGGCGTTGAATGCAGGAACGTTGACGCGCAGTGACATGGACGCCCAATCCGCAAAACGCCAGCGGGGCAGCTACGAGGTTAGCGCCTCGGACAAACCGGTCATCGGAATGATTAATGGCCTGGCCTACGGCGGCGGCGCGGTGCTGTCATCCTCCCTGGATATTCGCATCGGTTCGGACGCCGCGCGCTTCCGGTTCCTCGCGGCGGCTTACGGCCGGATAAACTCCACGTGGACTCTGGTAAACCAGGTGGGTTGGCCCCAAGCCAAGGAGCTGCTGTTCACAGCCCGCATCGTGGAGGCCGAAGAGGCCTACCGCATCGGGCTGTTGAATCACCTGGTTCCAACTTATCGGTTAAAGCAAAAGACCATGGAGGTCGCGACTGAGATCGCCACCAACGACGTGCCGTCGGTGATAGGCATCAAGCGCCTGTTGTTGCAGCACATGGGCGGCTCGCTGGAGCAGCAGTGGGCCAACGAAAGAGATTTCACCACTAACGTCCTGCGCGGCACTTTGGCGGAGGAAGCTTTCCCGGACTTTTTGGCGCGTCGCGGCCGGCCGGTCCGGAGCGGATAGGGTTCAAGCGACCTTAGAATGGCAAACCCCTCCTGGTTGCACCGGAGGGGTTTTCATTACGACCGGTTTCGTCGTTGTTGCAGGTGGGCGGGTAACAGATCGGTGTCGCCTTCCCACACGAGGTTTCCGTTCGCGTCTACGACTGAGTACGCAACCGGGCGGCGTGGAACCGGACGCACCGAATCACTGCTCCGGCGCAAATCGGGTCGGTTCGCCAGCAGATTGGTATCGCCCGTCCATGATACGTCACCGTCGGCATTCACCACCGAGTATGAAACGGGCCTAGCGACAATTGCGCTATCCTCTCTCGGCATCGCGTAGTCCAAATAGCGGGTGGTCAGCGTGTTGGCGATTGGCTGCATCGGGGACATTACGCGGATCACTATGGGCTGATCCAGGATGTTTTCGATCATCCGGTTAACACGGTTGATGTTGTTCTGTACTATCGGCATGCGCTGCTCCTGACTCTGGTCTCAACAACGTTATTGTACAGAAATTGAGACCGGGAAGGTCACGCCGCGGGCGCGACTCATGGAAAAGCCCGGCTGCTCCGCCATGCAGGCTCAGGTCAGCTATCGAGCATGCCTTTGGTGCTGGGAACCTGTCCCGTCGCGCGAGGGTCCGGCTCTACGGCATCCCGCAGCGCGCGGGCCAGCGCCTTGCACAACGCCTCCGCTTTGTGGTGCGGACTCACGCCTGCGATCACCCTGGCGTGCAGGTTGATGCGTGCCTCGATCGCGAAAGATTCGAGGAAATGGGCCACCAAATCCCCCGACAGCGTCTCCACCATGGTGTCGTTGAGGGTGGTATCGACCTCTGTGTATGGACGGCCGCTCCAGTCCACCGCCACCATCACCAAGGTTTCATCCAGGGGCACTATGGCATGTCCCATGCGCCGGATCCCACGGGGTTCGCCCAAGGCCTGGCCGAACGCGCGCCCCAGCATGATGCCGGTATCCTCCACCAGGTGGTGCCGGCCGACGTGGGTGTCGCCCTGCGCCTTGAGGTCAATGTCGAACAGTCCATGCCGGGCAATTTGGCTCACCATGTGGTCAAGAAAGCCGTTGCCCGTGTCAATGTTGTATTGACCAGTACCGTCCAGATTCACGGAGACGGCTATGCGGGTTTCCGCTGTTTCCCGCTCCAGGCTGGCGGTTCGGTCTCCGGATTCGAGCGAGCCGGTCACGGTTCCTACACCCCAAGGGCGGCGCGGAAACCGGCAACCACAGCGTCCGTTTCTTCCGGTTTACCCACGCTGGACCGTATATAGTCGCGCAGCAGGTCGTTGTCGAAGTATCGCAGAAACACTCCGCGACGACACATCGCCTCGTACACCTCGCGCCCGCGACCGTCGGGCATCTTGCAGAGGATGAAGTTGGCTTGGGATGGCCAGACGGTAATGCCGGGGATCTCGCTGAGGAGGCGGTGCATCCGGGCGCGCTCCTCAACGATGGCGTCAACGCGTTCGAGCAGGTTGCCGGTGTCGGCCAGCGATGCCAGCAATGCCACTTCGGCAGCCAGGTTGACATTGTATGGCGGTTTGACACCCATCATGGTCGCGGCGAGTTCAGTGTCCATGGCACCCGCGCCGATCCGCAGCCCGGCGAGTCCGGCCCACTTGCTGAACGTGCGCAACACAACCAGGTTGCGATACTCGGATAGCAGGGGCATCAGCGTTTGACCGCAGAAATCGTAGTAGGCTTCGTCCGCAACAACCAAAAGACCGGTGTCCAGGAGCGCGCGCGCCTGGGACTCGGTGACAAGGTTCCCCGTGGGATTATTTGGCGTCGGGAAGAATATCGCCTTGGTTCGAGGGGTGATCGCGCCTTTGATAGCCTCGATGTCGATGTCGAAATTGTCATCTCGAGGCACGGCGATGGCCTGGGCGCCAGCGACGTCGGCAGAAAACGAATACATGCCGAACGTGGGCACCGGTATGATGATCTCGTCCCCGGGAGCCAGGAACATGCGCATCAGCAGGTCGATGATCTCGTCGCTGCCGTTGCCTGCTACGATGTTGGCCTCATCAACGCCCAGATATTCCGACAGGGCGGACCGCAGACGTCGTTGATCCGGGTCCGGGTAATGATTGTAGTCCTTGAAGCTCCCCAGCGCCTCGGCTACCTGGGGTGATGGGCCGTATGGGTTTTCGTTGCCGTTCAGACGGATTACCTGGTCCAGTGAAATGCCCGCTTCCTCCGCCAAAGTTTCGCTGGGCGAAACCCCTTGATACGTCTTGAGGCGGCTGATGTGCGGCAGCAACAGGTCTTCAATATCGGGCATCGTTACGCAGTCCTCCCGCGGAGGCGGTTGGGTCAGACGGGTTATGTGGACGAGACAGCGGCCAGGTGGTCGAGGCGGGCCTGAACGGCGCCAGCATGGCCGGGCAGACCTTCGGCCTCGGCAATGCGGACCGCCGCCGGTCCGAGGTCAGCGAAATGGTTAGGACTGAGACCCACCACAGGCATGGTCCGAAGAAAATGGTGGACGCTCAGCGCGGAACTGAACCGCGCCGTGCCGCCGGTGGGCATCACGTGCGATGGTCCGGCAATGTAGTCTCCCATGACTTCCGGAGAGAATTCGCCAAGGAACAGGCCCCCGGCGTTGCGGATCTTCCCTGCCCAAACCCAGGGATCGGCAACCATGAGGCAGAGGTGCTCTGGAGCGATTCGGTTCGCCACCGCGATAGCCTCGTCAAAATCGTCGACGAGCACTATACAGCCCTGACGCTCCAGAGACTGTCGAATGGTCTCGGCGCGGGGATTAAACCTGATCTGGGCGTCCAACTCGGACTCGATGTGCTCCACCAATTGCTTGGAATCGGTTACGAGGATCGCGGATGCCAGGGGATCGTGCTCTGCCTGGGCTATCAGGTCGGCGGCGCAAAATACCGGATTGGCGGAATCGTCGGCCAATACAATTGTCTCAGTGGGCCCGAACACGCCGTCAATGTCTACCTGGCCCTGCACCATGCGCTTGGCATAGGCCACGAAGACATTCCCCGGCCCGCATATTTTGTCGACCTTTTTGACGCTGTCCGTTCCGTAGGCCAGCGCACCGATGGCGGGAACTCCGCCGATCTGATAAACGGCGTCCACGCCGGCGATATGGGCCGCCGCAAGCACGGTGGGGTTGAGCGGTTCGTTACCGCGTCGGGGTGTAGTAAGCACCACTTCTCGAACACCAGCCACGCGCGCCGGAATGGCGGTCATCAACACGGTGGACGGATAGGCAGCCGTTCCCCCAGGAGCGTAAAGCCCCACCCGCTCCAATGGCCGGATCAGTTCGCCCAGCCCGCCGCCCAGGTCTACCCAGTCTCTCGGCAACGTCGCTTCGTGGAACTTGGTAATGCGGTCGGCGGCCAGGCTGAGGGCATGCTTCAGGTCTTCGGGAATTGAATCCCAGGCGTCGTCCAACTCAGTTTTCGGAATCTCCAGCTCTTCGACATCAGCGCCATCCAGCATCTTGGCGTACCGGCGGACAGCAGTATCGCCTTCGGCGCGCACGTCGCGCAACATCTGCAGGATGGAGGATTCGGGGGTAGCATCCGGACCGAAAACGTCGCGGGTTCTCTGCAACGCGGCGTCCGGCAGGGAGGATAGGTCGAGCGGATCGATGCGCGTCAGTACCGAATCTGCGGCGGCCAGGCCATGTACTTGATTAAGTCGCACTGAGATACTCCCGGGCCTGCACTTTGGTTTCGTCGATCACGCGTTGGCGGTATTCCTCTATCAACTTTCGGGGTACGCGCTCGTAGACCCTTTCCAGGCTCCGCGGCATTTCACCCAGGAACCCGTCGACGACCAGCTGAACCTCGTCGTTGTCGCGATACATTCGATTCAGGGCGCGTTTGAGGCGTTCCCAGGTGAAGTCCCACCCCAGGAGGCGCGCGACCCAGCCGCGCCACTCATCAATGAGCTCGTCCTGAAGGAACTCCAGGGCGGGCATGGTTTCGACTCCGGCGATTGCATCATTCTGGTCGGAAAGGCCACCGTTTTCCGTGAGCACGGCGCGGTCCATGTCCAGTTGCAGCGCGCGATCCCAGATATGGGCTTCGACCTCGGTATCCGTGATGAGGTTGGCCGGATCGAAGTGGGGCCGGAACATGGTCGTGATCCAAGTCTCATCTGCCACCGGGTGGCTGACGTACCCCAGCAGGAATGCCCGGGTTTCGGCAGACAGTCCATTGTCGGATCCCGCGAGGTGCGGATGCAATTCAAACATCCTATCGACACCGGCGCCAACCCTAGTGACGGACAGGTCGGAAAAATGGGTCCGCGACCGCTCCCACTTAGTCATGGCGCGGATGTCCGGCGTAGTTGATCCCAGGTAGGCCGCGCCGGCGTGGTCGTGCACGTAACCCCAATCGAGTTCGGTCGCCACTTGCTGGCACACGTAGATGTGCATCGGGAGGTTGGGCATGTCAGGCCGGCCCTCCGTTGGTGGCGGCCACCCGTTCCAGGAATCCCTCGAACGCCTGGCACTGCCCCTTGAACAGGTAGGACAACTGGGCGGCCGCGATGTCCACTCCGCCACATTCCCTCAGGTGTTCCACGACATCCAGCAGGCGGTTCTTGCGAATCAGCAAAGACACCGCGTACCAGTCCTCCTCCTCCACACTGAACACCCGCGCCACCGTCGGGCCCTGGATGCCCGCAATATCTGGCCTGGCCAGGATCATCGCGCTTACGTCTTCTGCGGAGCGGCCTTGCACGTTGGCGGTGATGCGGTAATAAGGCTCCGCACGCAGGTGCGCTTCCAGCATTTCGGTGAACGATTGGGCTAGGCGCAGGTCGCCCGGATTCTCTGACAGGGTCACCGGATTGGCGATCAGGCAGGCCTGTGAGCTCAGTATTGTGCCGCCATCCAGCGTTTTCAATCGGTTCTCGCGGAGCGTGGTACCGGTCGCGGACAGATCGGCTATGACGTCAGCGTAGCCGGCGATGGGCGCGGCCTCCAGCGTTCCGCTCACTGCCACCAGCGTGAAGTGGTTGATACCGCACTCAAAGAGAAAGCGACGCAACAGGCGCGGGTATTTGGTCGCAATTCGCAGCTGCCGGCCATGATCGTGAAATTCCAGGGCAACATCGGCCAGGTCGTCAATCGAGGTCACGTCGAGCCAAGATTCAGGGACCGCCAGGACGTAATCGCACCGCCCGAACTCCAGGTCCTCCATGACTGCGACAACGGACTCATCATCGTGGCGGTATTCCATCAGGCGATCCAGACCGGTGATGCCCATGTCCGCGCTGCCTTCCTCCACCTTCGTGGTGATGTCGGCAGTGCGCTGGAACAACACGTCGATACCGGGAATCGATGGAATCGATCCGGTATAGCGCCGCGAGTTGGGGCGATTGACCTTGACTCCGCATGAGTCCAGGAACCGCATGGTGGGTTCTCCCAGTTCGCCGTCGCTTGGGATCACGAGTCTCAATTTCGCACCCGATTCAAACGGAAATCGTATCCGAGTATCCGGCGGCGGCGCCATGTTCGTCAACCTGCAACACCGCGACGCCACCCTGCCGACGAATCTCGGACGCCTTTCGCATGGCCGCCCTGTTGGAGTCGGCCGAGCGGGGTCGTACCAGAACCCTGTCGGCCTCTGTCGTTTTTCCGTCGCCGTCCGGCATGGATGTCAACAGCGACTCAAGAGTATATGCCATCCCCAGGGCCGGCACGCGTTTCCTGCCGCCCAGGGCCAGAGCCAGAGCATCGTATCGACCGCCCCCTCCGAGGACCATCCCATCGCCGCCGATCACGTCGAATATGATCCCGTTGTAGTATGCGATCCCCCTGGCCAGGGAAAAATCTATTTCCAGCTTGCCCGTCAGTGTCGGCTCGTCGGTTACCAACGACACCAGATCAGCCAGTCGATCACAAGCAGCGGGATCTGCGCCGGCCTCAGCGACTATTTCCCTCACCTGTTTAACTGATTCTGCCGGGTTTCCACGGACACGGGCGAGCCGTCCGGCCATCTCCAGACCGACCTCGATGGCGTCGGCCGCATCGCCCCCACGGAGTTTTCTGAGCAGCCGGTCCACTATTTCGTCCGGGGTGCGACGGCCCAACGGCGTTTCAGGGGAGGTGTTCCACTGCATAAACCCGGCCAATACCGAGCGCGCGATGCCGTCCGGCAGGCCGGCCACCGCTTCCGCAAGGTCCACCTCATCAGTGGGCAGCCCCCTCCCTGACACGATGTGCAACTCGTCGGCCCTCTGCAGCGTCCTCGTGAGGTTTTCGGCGCTATCGCCAATCCGGTTCATGTTGGCGACGATAAAGGCCCGCGCCCGGTCGGACAAGCCCGCTGTGTCCAGCACGCTGTCCAACACGTCGAGGTCGGCCAGCCGAATGCGACAGTTCGAAATCCCCAGTTCCGTTGGAATCTCGGCGGCCAACGACAGCATCTCCGCGTCAGCGAGAATGCTGTTGGAACCGATCAACTCAGCGCCCACCTGGGTGAACTGACCGCTGTTTTCTGCTGGAGGCGGATGACCCAGATCGTATCGAAAGACCGGGCCGGCATATTGCCACCGTACCACCGACGAACCCTCGGATTCTGCGGCCGATTCCAGGTAATGCCGCATGATGGAGGAGGTGAACTCCGGCCTCAGGCTGACTGCGTTGGATCCGGGGTCGTTGAATGAGTACATCTGCGACGCAAGATCGCCACCGGACTTGCGCAGGAACAACTCGGTCGGTTCGATGATGGGAATGTCCAGCGCGTTGTACCCGTAGGTCGCTATAGCGTGGGACAGATGCGCCTGGACCGCCTGTTTCAGGCGGTATTCGGTATGAGGAATATCCTTCATCCCGGCCAGGCGGCGGACCGGGTTGGTGGCTGGTGGGGCGGTCGCGGCGATCATCGGCCAGTATTGTAACACCTACGGCCGCTGGGTCGTATCCACCGCGTCGCACCAACCGGACCGCATCAGTCGGGCAGCCCGGAGGCGCCAGGGCCTTGAATACACAGTGTCGCAGCCCTTCACGGGTGCGCGTTCGCCCCGCCGTCAATGTAAACGGGCTGTCCGCTGGGGT
>JAJDXU010000448.1 GCA_022823105.1 Dehalococcoidia bacterium | reverse complement strand
TCACCAGCCACCAGGTGATCCAGGCCACCAACAACAAACCGACCACCCGGGCGAACCAAATCCCCCGATCCGGCAACGGGCGGAACAGCCACCACGTGAGCGGGAAGGCAATTAAACAGATCAGTTCGACTGCCAATAACCACGCCAGCCAGGGAACGCGGCTGGCCCAGCCGTCCCGATTGAACAGATGAGACCATGTGCCGCCGGACTGCTGGGCTTCGAGAGCAGACGAGGACAGCATGAGCGGCGTGTCCTCGGCAGCGGACGACTGCGCCCTCGAACTGATGAGTCTGCGGATACGGTGCTCATCCAACCGGTCGACATTTTTGAACACCAGCACCTGTGGATGGTCGTAGCCGATCACGTTTTCGTCCGCGTAGCCAAGGTTGAGCGTGACTCCGGCAGGCCGTGAGGGATCTCCGCTCGGCAGGGATATGGGTTCCGGCAGGTCGGCTCGGCCGTAGGGGTCGTCGCGCAGATGGACTCCCACGAGCGACGGGTATGACGTGAAGGCGCGTTCAAGCCGGTATCCGAGATCGCCGGAAAAGAGCAGGTGGTAGAAGGCCGAACTCTGCGGGAACCGGTCCGGCAGGCGGGACACCGACCCATAAGCTCGGTTGGAATAGAACACCACATAGTCGGCATTGACCAATCGGTCAAACAGATCGCGCATCTTGGTGGGATCCCGGTCCGGGTGGTACGCGGGGAAGGTCCACACATCGAAACTGCGCAGGCCCGGAATTTGCTCATCCCAGTAAGACCCGCCGTTGATGATGGAAGCCCCGGGGCGGACGTTGTCGTTGATCCAATCGGACGCGGCGATCGCGGTATGAGGGCGGCCGTAGATTCCCACAAAAGCGAGGGCGTACCAGACGGTGGCGGCGATAACGACCACCACGATTGCGATGCTGACCGGGAGCGCCCAGCGGTCGATGAATCCGGGGATTCCAGGTCGTATGGTCGGCTGTGTGGCCCCAGTCCCGGATGGCGCCGGAACAGGAGGCGACGCTGCCGTGGACATTCCCGCCAACGGCGGAGTCGCGTGCCATTCCTCGGAAAAAGGCGCGTCGGGGAATGGTTCATCGCCGAACAGTGGCTCATCGAATACCACATCGTCGCCGACGGTGGGCGGGGTGGCATGCCACTCCTCCGAAAACGGGGCGTCGTCGGGCGTGGGCGCGGCGTCGATGCGGGAACGACGCCGACGGTCGTTAGCCCAGCGGATGAGGTCCACCAGAACTCGAGCCGCCAACAAGATGCAAAACGGCGCCAATGGAAACACGTACCGCAGGAATTTGACCTCGAAGAGTTCCAGGAACACGAACGCGGGAACGATCCAAGCCAACAGGAGCAGATCGCTGCGCTGGGCGATGCCGCCTTTCCACGCAAACCATGCGGTGACGGGGACGGCCAACCATGCCACGACCCCCACGGGGATGCCCAACCCCCACACCGTGGTTTGACGTAACTGGTAAAGGAAGGCCGGCGTGTCCGCGTATTGCCAGGTGAACGGGAACCGACCGGCTTCGCCAGCCATGCCGGTCTGCTCCCGGATGTCGGAAAGAAAATTTACGAAATCCAGAAAGGCGTACGGCGTGGTGATGAAAAACACCGCTAGCGCCGCCACGGCCGATACCGCCGCCATCGGAACAACTCGCGCAACGTCCCAAGGGCGAAGGTCAGACCAGTCGCGCCGGGCGCGATCCTTGGCAACCCACAGGAACGTCAGGATAAGAGGAGCCACGATTGGGGCAACCGATACCTTTGGCGCCATGGCCAATCCGACCAACGCGCCCAGCAACACGGCGTCCCGATAACCCCGGGACTCCGTAAAGCGCAGCATGGCCCACAGCGCCGCAAGGGATGCCAGCACGGTGAAAGGTTCGGGGCGGTAGAAATGGGCATGCTGGATGTGAATGACGGCGAAAGTGGCGAACGCGGCGGCCAACAAGCCGGTCCACCAGCCGAACATGCGCCGACCGATGACGTAGAGCAGGAACACCGAGCCGACATCCGCCAGGGCAGCCAATGAGCGGCCGATGAACCTGAGCTCCATCACGCCCCAATCCGCAAAGGGCTCCAACAGGCTTCGCAGGAGCACCAGCGCGTAAATCAACACGCTGCCCAGGGGGAACCACCGGGGATTCAGGGGACTCCGTTCGGCGGACAGGGCGGTCCGGATATCGGGCAGGCCCGGTTCGATACCGTCAAATTGCTCGGTGGCTAGGAGGGAGCGCAGGTGCGATGCCGAGCAGTGGGGGCCACCCTGATCTGGGCTTGCGGTAAGCAGGCACAGCATGTCGCCGGCCCGCATGTAAAAGGATCGCTCGTCTGGGTGGAAACCGTGGCCCTCGTCCCAATCGATGCCATACAGCCTGAGGGCCAGAGCCGCCGCGAGCAGCGCGACCAGCAAAAAATTGGCCCCCCACAAACGGCGTAGGGGGCCAGGAATGATCAGTCGGACATCGTTCAATACGGTTGCGTTTGCGGGGTCATGCTAACCGCCGACCATGCAGCAGAGATCGGCAGTACGGCACGAGTAACCCCACTCGTTGTCGTACCAGCCCATGATCTTCACCATGTTGTCGTCCAACACCATGGTGCTGAGGGCGTCGAAGATGCAGCTATGGGTATTTCCCCGGATGTCGGAGCTCACGATGGGGTCCTCGGTGTATTCCAGGATCCCCCTCAATGAACCGTCGGCCGCAGACTTGAAGGCTGAGTTCACCTCGTCTTTGGTGACATTCTGCTTTAGGTCCGCCACAAAGTCGGTAACGGAACCCACCGATGTCGGGATCCGGTAGGCGATTCCGTGGAGCTTACCCTCCAACTCGGGGAGAACGACGCCGACGGAACGGGCGGCGCCGGTGCTGGTGGGGACGATGTTCTGGGCGGCAGCGCGAGCGCGACGCAGGTCCCGATGATTGCGGTCCAGGATGCTCTGGTCGTTGGTGTAGGCGTGGATGGTGGACATCAGCCCGCGCTCTATGCCAAAGGCGTCGTGGAGGACCTTCACCATGGGCGCGAAGCAGTTGGTTGTGCAGGACGCGTTGGAGATGATGCGGTGTTCATCATTGTTGAGCACTTCGTCGTTTACGCCGATCACGATGGTGGCGTCTGCGCCCCGCGCCGGGGCAGAGATGATCACCTTTTTTGCGCCACCGCTATCGATGTGAGCGGCGGCCTTCGACGCGTCCGTGAAAACGCCGGTGCACTCCACCACGATGTCGACGTCCATTTCCGACCAGGGAATGTTGGCGGGATCAGGTTGCTGGAACTTTCGGACGGCCTTTCCGTCGAATACCAGGTTTCCGTTATCGGTCCCGACGGTGCCCGGGTACGGGCCGTAGGTGCTGTCGTACTTGAACAGGTGCGCGGAGGTCTCCGTTTCACCCGTACCGTTAACGGCGACCAAATCGAGGCGATCCTGGTAGGTATCCGATAAAGCTGCGCGCGCCACCAACCTCCCGATGCGACCAAAACCGTTGATACCGATGCGCGTGGCCATCCTGGGTTTCCTCCAGCATGCGATCGTCCCGACCCGTGGTTTCAGAACGAGATTCAGTAACCGAGATGCGTCGTGCCCGGCACGAGCCGAATGTCGTGAAACAGGCGGCCCGATTATACCACCCAAACAGCGTTATTGAACCGGGGCACCGGTCAGTGAACGAACCTGCCGTACACTTCCCGTCCAGCGTATTTGGCGTTGGTTCCGATTTCCGCTTCAATGCGTAGGAGACGGTTGTATTTGGCGACGCGCTCGGAGCGGGCCGGGGCGCCGGTCTTGATCTGGCCCACGTCCCACGCCACGGCGAGGTCGGCGATGGTGGTATCTTCGGTTTCACCGGACCGGTGGCTCATCACCGCCGTCCAGCCGGATTCGCGAGCCAATTCGAGCGCAGCGGCGGTTTCGGACAGGGTGCCAATCTGGTTGGGTTTGAGGAGGATGGCGGTGCCCGCTGATTGTGCAATGCCGCGCTGGAGGCGCCCGATGTTGGTGACCAGCAGGTCGTCGCCCACCAACTGGACCGTCCGGCCCAACCGCTGGGTCATTACCGTCCACCCGTCCCAGTCGTCTTCAAAAAGGCCGTCCTCGATGCTGACGATTGGGTACTCGGCGCACCATCGGGCGTACAGGTCCACCAGTTCCGATGCGGACAGCGACACGCCCTCCCGTTCAAGGTCGTATCGGCCGGAGTCGGCGTTCCAGAGCTCGGATGCAGCCACGTCCAGGGCGATGTGCACCTGCTGACCGGGAGCGTACCCGGCGGATTCGATGGCCTGGAGTACCACCTCAATCGCATCGCGGTTGGACGGCAAGGTGGGAGCGAAACCTCCCTCGTCGCCGACGTTGAGGTTATGGCCGCCCTGCCGCAGGATGGATTTCAACGATTGGTAGATCTCCACGCCGGCGCGGAGGGCATCGGAGAACCGGTCGAAACCGGCCGGCGCAACCATGAACTCCTGCACGTCGGCGGAATCGGAGGCGTGGCGTCCGCCGTTGAGTATGTTGAGCAGCGGCACCGGAAGGCTCACATCGCCCCCTGCCGACAAATGTCGCCACAACGATCCTGCGGTGGCCGAGGACGATGCGGCCCTGGCCGTGGCCATCGAGACTGCCAGCACGGCGTTGGCTCCCAGGCCGCTCTTGTCATCCGTACCGTCAAGCCGGTTGAGGCGATCGTCGATGGCGGACTGGTCGAAGGGCGACGCCCCGGCAAGGGCGGGGCCGATGTGCCGGTTGACATTGGATACGGCGGTGAGCGTCCCGCTGCCTCCGAACCGGTCGGCGTCGCCGTCCCGGAGTTCCAGCGCTTCATAGCTGCCCGTGCTGGCTCCGGAGGGGACCAACGCCAAACCAACGCTGCCGTCGGTGAGGGTCACCTCCGCTTCCACCGTGGGGTTGCCGCGCGAGTCGAGCGCTTCCCGGGCGACTATTGAGGCGATGGTTGGATCCGGCATCAGGATTCTCCGCTGATTGGCTGCGAAAAGGCTACGGTTCCCGTTGGTTCAGTGCGGGCCTCGGCGGCTGCGATGGCCTTGTCAACCGCATCCACCGGGTCAGAGGCGATGATGTAATTGTCGCCGACGGGCAGGCCGTCGCCGCGCAGGGTCAGAGGCCAACTGTTCAGCGAGACTACGGGGATGCCATAGCTCAGGGCGTAAGCGATTTCCGACAGCGTGCCGAACGCGCCGCCCACGGCGATTGCGGCCTGGCCCGTGCTAACCACTGCGACGTTCCTGGCGAAGCCCATGTTGGTGGCGACGGGAAAATCGACGTACTCGTTGGCGGTGTGGGGCGACCCGCTGGGCAGGATCCCGATGGTGGTGCCGCCCTCGGACTTGGCGCCCTTGCACACCGCTTCCATCACGCCGGTGAGGCCGCCGCAAACGACGGTCACACCCCGGCGGCCGAGTTCCTGGCCGACCTGCTCGGCCAGCGCGTAAACATGAGGCGGGGGATCGAAGTTGCCGATAACCGCGATGATCATTTCCATTGGCCTCCCATTTGGAGTGGTGAGGGCTGATGATCATCCGCCCCCTCGGGGGTTTTGCGTGTCAAATCGCTCGGTGACATTTAGCCCAACGGCAGGATGGCGGCGCCGGCGGATTCGATCAGCGCCAGCAGCGGAGCCGGATAAACGCCGAGCCAGGTGACGACCAGCAATCCCACGCCCATGGTGCCGGTAAGCAGCCACGAAGGGCGGCCCAGCGGCGCAACCGGGGGGTCGGAATCGACCTGGTGCTCGTGGCCATCGTGAGGATCGCCGGCCGAATCGCCACCGTGTTGGTGATTGTCAGGATCGCCGGACGCAGGGGCCGGCTCGATGTACATCTGCCGCATGACCTGGAGGTAGTAGTACAGCGACACTAGGCTGGTGAAAATCGCAATGCCGGCCAGCCAGAGGAATCCCCCGTCGGCCACGGCCGCGAACAGATAGAACTTCGCGGTAAATCCCGCAAATATGGGCAGGCCGGCCAGGGAGAACAGCCCAATGGCGATGGCCGCCGCGACGTAGGGCTGGCGGTCCGCGAGGCCGGCAAGATCGGCGATGTCGTCCTGCCCGGTGCGGTTGTAGTAAGCCGTGACCCCGGCGAAAACGACGAGGTTGGTAACCGCGTAAACCACCAGGTAGAAGATGACCGCCTTGGCCGCCAGCGCAAAATCAGTGCCCAATACCGCGACGCCAGCGAGAGCGTACCCAACGTGTCCGATGCTGCTGTAGGCCATCAGGCGCTTGAGGTTGCGCTGCGCGAGAGCGACGAGGTTACCCAGGAGCATGGTGATCGCGGCAAGCACGGCGATAACCAGTTGCCATTCACTCCACAGGCCGACCGCAGGAACGATGGCTTCGGCGAAGAGGCGAAGGGTCAACGCGAAGGCGGCAGCCTTGGACCCGATGGCCAGATAGGCGGTTACGGGGAGAGGAGCGCCTTCGTAGGCGTCGGGGGCCCACATGTGGAAAGGAACCGCCGACAATTTGAAGCCGAGACCCACCACCAGCAAAGCGACGCCCACCCACAACACGGGGCTCACCGCATTGCCGGAGTTTAGCTCGGCGGCGATGCCGGAGAAATAGGTCGTGCCCAGGGCGGCGTAGATGTTGCTGAGGCCGTAGAGCATGATCGCCGACGACAGCGCGCCGATGATGATGTACTTGATGCCCGCCTCGTTGGAGCGCGCTTCTCGCAAACCGTAGGCGACCATCACGTAGAGGCTGAACGACAGCAGTTCAAGAGAGATGTAGGCAGTGAGCAGCTCACGCGACATCGCAAGGAGGTTCATTCCCAAAACGGAGAAGAGCAGCAGCCCGTAGAACTCACCCCGATGGTCGAGGCGTTCGCGGGCGTACTCCCACGACAGGGCAATGATGCCTATGCCGATGGCCAGGAAGAAAATCTTGAAGAACAGGCCGAAATCGTCCACCACGATGAGGCCGCCGTAAAGCTCGACGCTGCCGGCGGGGCGCATCAGCAGCGCGATCACCATGACGGCTACCAGGCTAAGCGCCGACAAGCCGGCCAGCCACTCTTTGCTGCGCTCGGGCAGGAACAGGTCGACGGTGAAAACCAGGAAAGCCAGCGCCGTGAGAGCGAACTCCGGCGTCAGCAGGTAGAGGTTGGTGGTGAGAGTCGTGGTCATCGTCGTATCGTCGGGTTAGAACACGGCCAGGGCGCTTGCCACGCCGGTGTTGATGACATTCAGGAGAGGTGCGGGCCACACGCCTACGGCGATAAGAATGAGGACGAATGCGCCGCCCACGCTCTTTTCCACGGGGCTGGCGTCGGTGAGGTGGTCCCACTGTGGGTCGGCTTCTCCGAAGAATGAACGCGCGAGCAGACGCAGGATGTACACGGCGGTGATGGCCGCGCCGATGACACCAAGCACGGCCAACGGGAGGTAGGTGCGGAACGCGCCCGTAAACACCATGAACTCTGCGATGAACCCGCTCAGGCCGGGCAATCCCAGCGACGCGAGGCCCGCGATGGCAAAGAAGAAGGTGGTCACGCCCATGCGCTTGATCAGGCCGTTAAGGATGAAGGAGTCACGAATGTGCGCTCTCTCGTAGATGGCTCCGACCATGGCGAACATGAGGGCCGTCATGATGCCGTGGGAAAACATCTGGAGAACCGCCCCGGCCAGGCCCACAGGATGAAGCGTCGCGATGCCCATCAGGACGTAGCCCATGTGGCTGACGCTGGAATATCCTATGACGTACTTCAGGTCGTTCTGGGATAGGGCGGAAATGGCTCCGTAAATCACGTTCACGGTGCCCAGGCCGATCAGCACGGGCATCCAGACTTCTG
>JAJDXU010000227.1 GCA_022823105.1 Dehalococcoidia bacterium | reverse complement strand
GCGAGTTCGCGAGCGAAGCGGCGCTTGAGGGCGTCGACCTGGCGGCGGATTTGGGAGAGGGTCATGGGGTTACCTCTGACGGGGGGGTTTTACATCGATGCAACCGCCAGAGGCGGACCTGCGGCAGGATGTACAGGATAGGGTATTCGGGTTGTTGGGGATTTTTGGAAATCCCGCTCATTTCCGTTCATTTCCGTTCGTTTGAGTAGGGGGTTGGGGTGGGATGTGGGGGTGAATGGGGGCGTTGAGGGCGATTTTGGGGGCGATATTCGTGGTTTTGTCGGGTATTTGGGGGTATTTGGGGGAGCGGCGTTTGGGGGCGAGGTGTTGGGATGTGGGCATTGGCATGGGTTGCGGTATGGCGGCGGGACGGATTTATGGCGCCCGTTAACTATGATAAGGATGAGTGCAGGGTGGAGGAAAGGGGGAAGTGTCACTGGCAGTGGGAAAGGGCAGAGAGGGGATTTCCTGGGGCATGGAAAAGCCCTGATCAGGAATCTGCCCTCCGCTGGTAACTGTTCAGACTTACTGAGCCATTGCCACATTCCGGCCTTGAGCCGAAATCCAGAAAATACTCGCCCTTACCCGCGTATGCCTGTCGTCAGGTCACTTGGACACCGGCTTTCGCCGGCATGACGGTTTGCGTTCCTGGCGGTCACCCCGAGTCTGAACAGGTACCTCCGCCGCGCCGCCGTTGCAACCGGATGGGTCGCGCTAGAATGGATACGGTTGGCCGCCGCCCGCCGCCAGCACCTGACCGGTGATGTATGAGGCATCATGGGACGCCAGGAACGCGATGGCCGCCGCCTGTTCGTCGGCCTCGCCGCGCCGACCCATGGGAATCTCGGAGTTTCGAGTCGCGGATCGATATTCTTCCTGGTCGGCCCTTTCGCTGGGGGGAAGCTCCGGCGGGATCACGTCCACGCCGTGGTCGCGGGGAGTGATGCGGTCGTCAGCGGCAGTTCCACTGGGCGCCACGCAGTTGACGCGGATACCCAGGTGCGCCACCTCACGAGCCAGCGATGTGGTAAGGCCGATCTGGGCAGCCTTGGCCGCCGCATAGGGCACCCGGAACCTGCCTGTAACCGCATGCGTGGCGATGTTGACGATCGCCCCCGCACCTTGCTCGATCATGTAGGGCAGGACAGCGCGGCAACACCACATGGCGGTCCAGAAGCTGCGGTCCATCTCCGCCTGGATCTGCTCCGGCGTGTAGTACTGGAACGACTGGAACCAGATGGTCCCGCCGGCCACGTTGGCCAGCGCGTCGATCCTCCCGTAAACGTCATGAGCTTTGGCCATCAGCGCCTCGGCGTTCTCCCACTGCGACAGATCGCCCAGGGCAATCTCGCAGGAGCCGCCAAACTCATGGATCGCCGCGCGCACTCGTTCGGAGGACTCAGCCACCATGTCGCCTATGACGATGGACGCCCCTTCCTGGGCCAGCCGTCGGGCCGTGGCCGCGCCTATGCCCTGTCCGCCGCCGGTTACCACGGCGACCTGGCCTTCAAAGCGGCGAGCGCCGGCCGCTTTCGGGTCCAAAATACCCGTCATCAATCGCCCCCGTCTTCGTGCGACTGTGCCCCACCGCTGCCGTTGCGGAGGCGCGCATTCTCAGCCTCAAGTTCGGCGATCCGCTGCTGCAACTGATCAATAACACGGGATTGCTCCGGCGCAGCATGGCCGTTGCGATCCAATATTGCAATCAGAGCGGTCATCATTTCATGGTGACGGCGTTCGGCCTCCGCCCGCTCCTCTTGTCGCGTCCGTTCCGCTTCCGCCCGCTCTTCACGGCGCAAACGCTCGGCTTCCGCCCGTTCCTCTTGACGGTCACGGCGACGGTCTCTGCGGTCAAGGTAGTAGGTCAGCAACTGCGGTACTCCGAACACGGCCAATACAATCGCGATGTATGCCGCGCCTTCCAGGTATTGTAGCGCAGTACAGCAGGTAACCGTCAAACGGACGCGCCCTCAACTTGGAGTAACGTCAGCGCTGGAGAAGAATTCCTTGTCCAGGTCCGGGTCGGTCATCCCCAACAAACCATTGGTGTACAGGCGACATGCCCTCAGCCACAATACGAGGATCGCGTTGTTCACGTACATCTGCGGGAGTTCGCGCCCGTGCTCCTTCCGGGCGTTGGCGCGAATTCCGGCTTCGAAGAACTGTTCCAGGAACGGCGTTGGCTCGTTGTCCAGCGCGCATGCCTCGAGGATTTCTGGCGGAGCCTCGCGGCACAACATGGCCGGCGACTCCTCGGCCAGTTGAATGTACTCGGGTTCCTGAGCGGTGGTGATCATAACAGGTCTTTCCGCAAAAGCAGGGGCGAATGATCATTCGCCCCTGCTCATTGTTTTCCGCTGCGCATGGAAACGCTGCGTGAGGATCCGATTACAGGTTCATCTGCGGAACCAGGTAATTGTCCATCTTGTTGTAAATCTGCAGGCGGCTGCGCTGGGCGTCCAGCACCACCAGGCGCCCCCGTCCCTCATCGAAGTGCACGTCGGTAGGACACGCGAATCGCCATTCCGACTCGGTGGTGGGGACTTCGCGACGCCGCTTGAGGTAGTCGGCGTTGGCAACCACGGTCATATCGGCCCACTTGCTGAGCCACTGGGCATCCCCGATCAGGGAAATGATGAAGTTGCCTTCCTTGTCGTAAACATGGACTTTCCCGGGGTGCATCCCGTTGTCACTCCAGTCCGCAACGTAAACATCGCCCTGCGGGTCCACGGTGACCTGGACGGGCAGGTGCATCTGGCCGCGCTTGGCGCCAGGTTCACCGAACTGCATCAGCCAGTTTCCATCGGAATCGAACTTCTGAACTCGGTGATTGCGATGATCTGCCACGTACACCGACCCGTCGCTCTGGTCGACGGTGAGGCCCCACGGAGAATTGAATTCTCCGTTGCCCTCGCCCAGGGATCCCCAACTGGTGATCAACTGCCCGTCGCCGGTGAACTTGCGCACCTCGTGGCTGCGTCCGTCCGTGCAGTAGATGTTGCCGTCGCCGTCAACAGCGATGCTGGACGTGGCGTGCGCCTTGCCGTCGTCCGGGACAGCGCTCCACCGTTTGATAAAGGCGCCGTCCTTCTCGAACTCGGAGACCTGGTTCATCCACTCATCGGCCACGTAGATATGGCCGTTGGGCGCCAGCACCATTCCGGAGGGCCAGATGAACTCGCCTTCGCGGTCCCCATACTTCCCGAACTCGCCGGTGAATTCCTCATCGCCCTCGTTTTCGCCAAGGTCGATGATGCTAACGCGGGCGCCGTACGCCAGCCTGTTCCACGGTACATTGGAGATGCCCTCAATACCTCGGTTCAGCACGTATACCGTGTTTCCTTCGAAAGCCATCGCGGTGGGCTGGCTGAAACCCATGCCGGAAGCGGCTCCGCGACCAACCGAGTGGCTGTAGTCGTACACTCGGCCCTTTGCAATTTGCGTAAGCATAGTTTTACCTGCTTGCTGCCTGTGTGTTGTGTCAAACATTCGGGGCCAGCAGATATCTACCCGCCGGCCCCGGCCGTGTCTGCCTGTCGGCGCGTCCCGGAGACCGGAACCGTTCCTCTTTAGACGAACGCGACCTTCTCGAACTGCCCGCCCACGATGGGGTTGGCGTCAAGGCCCATCCAGTCCTCCAGGAT
Organism: Dehalococcoidia bacterium; assembly: GCA_022823105.1. GTDB lineage: Bacteria > Chloroflexota > Dehalococcoidia > Lucifugimonadales > UBA3495 > Bin87. Next base: position 7,497 of record JAJDXU010000227.1, on the reverse strand, counting down.
GGCGGTGTACACGCCGCGGAAGTCGGTGTTGGGAACGAGGTCTCCCTGTTCCAGGTCCTCGGGCTTGGAGGACGGATACTCGCCGTACTCGCCGCCCTTGATCGGGTCGCCCATGACGAACACCAGGCCCGCCGCGCCGTGGTCGGTGCCGCTGCCGTTGTCATGCACGCGACGGCCGAACTCGGAGAACATCATCAGGATGACGTTGTCGGCGGCGTCATTCTCGCGCAGGTCGTCGAAGAAGCTGGACACTGCCGCGGAAACATCGCGCCACAGGCCGTCGTGCATTCCAACCTGGTTGGAGTGGCTGTCGAAGCTGCCGTGGTCGCAGTAGAGCACTCGGCTGCCCAATCCGGCCTGGTGCACCTGGGAGATGCCCTTCAGCTTGCGGGCGATGGGCGTGTCGGGATACTCGACGGTGCTGCTGTACTGTTCCGGCGCCACCTTGAGGATGTCCGCGGCCTTGAGCCCGTCAAGTCCGGTCTGGCCCAGGTAGTCCATTACGAAGCCGCTGCCGATGGTCGGGGAGTAGAGGCGCGAGAAGCGATCAATGATCTTTTCCCGCTGCATCTCTTCCTGGATGCTGGTCAGCATTCCAAAGTTCTCCAGGTCGTCCACGCAGGCGACGGGGACGCCCGGCAGGGCCAGGGCGCGGGGCAGGCTCGGGCCGAAGCTCACGGCCGTCACCACGTTTTCCTTGTTGGGATCAATGTCACGCGTGGCCCTGCCCAACCAGCCTTCCGTGCCCAGCTTGTCGGGCTCGCAGGTGTGCCAGATGTCCATGCTGCGGAAGTGGCTGCGCGGGCTGTTGGCGTAACCCACGCCATGAATGATGGCCATGTTGCCGGAGTCCCAGAACCGGCGGATGGGCGCCAACTCGGGGTGGAAGCCGATGCTGTCGTTCAGTTTGATGATGCGCTCATCGGGCACGCCGACCACGGGCCGCTTTTCGCGATAGAGCGGCTCCGCGTGGGGGATGACGGTGTTCATGTAGTCGTTGCCGCCCGTAAGCTGCAAGACCACCAGAACCGGATCTTTCTTCGTAGAGGTCATGTTGCTTGCTCCTGTGGGTATCGTTCCGCCGGGGCGGGGTTGCGAGACGGCTGGCGCGGAGGCGCTGCTACGCGCCTCCGTGCCGGGTGCGTCAGGCGTACTGGAAATCGCGCAGCGAAACGATCAGCTGCAGCATTTCGGAAATGCGCTCCTCGGAGTTCTGAACGTCCGTATCCGTGGCCCAGGAGACGGTGCCGCCGTTTTCGGCATGAGTCACCAATTCCTGCCGGGTGGCGTCGTCCACTTCCAGAGGACCCATGAGGTCGAGGCAGTTGTCCACCATCTGCGACGGGCTGAGATCGCCCTGAGCCTGCATGCGGCTGATCATGGAGCGAATGCCGGGGCGGTTCACGTCGCTGACCATGTCGGCGGTGAAGTTGATGCGGCGCATCAGCGAGCCGCTGTTGATCCACTCCACGCCGGTGTGCCAGCCTTCCACGCTGGGCGGGTTGAGCAGGTCCTGGCCCATGTAGGTGGGCTGGCGGGCCATCTCGCCCAGGCCCGGACCGGGGAACTCGAAGCCCCCAACCAGTCGCAGGGTGCCGACGACCACTTCGGCCGGGCTCTTGAGACGAGCGTAGCGGGCGTTCTTGAAGAAGTCGCTGTTGAACAGCACTCGCAGCACGGCCTTCATGTCGCAGCCGGAGTCGACGAAAGCGTCGGCCAGCAGGTCGATAGCGTCCTCATCCTTCGGCGGCGTCACCTGCCATGCCGGAACCTGCGCCTCATCGGCCACGAAGAAGTTGTAGAGGTGGCGGGCGATGAAGGTGGCGGTGGCAGGATGCTCGCAGATTATGTTGATGATGTCTTCGCCGTTGAAGTTGCCGGACTCTCCGAGGAAGGTCTTTTCCCCGTCATCGTGGTCCTCCGGCAGGTACTGGAACTGCCAGTCGTGGCGGCCGATGGGTCCGCGCGGCAGCTTGGGCTCAAAGGTCCAGCCGGTGAAGGCGCGGGAAGCCTCGCGCACGTCCACCTCGGTGTACGTGCCGACGCCCATGCTGAACAGTTCCAGCAGCTCGCGGCCCCAGTTCTCGTTGACGGCGTCGGCGTGGTTCTCGAAGTTGTCCAGCCAGTAGATCATCGCCGGGTTCTTGGCGACTTCAAGGAGCAGGTCCTTGTAGTTGCCCATGCCCTTCTCGCGGAACAGGGCCACCATGCGCGTGATCTCGTCGTAGTGGTCAACCTTGGAAACGCCGGTGGCGAAGATCTGGTGCCAGAACAACGCCATCTTCTCTTCCAACGGCCGCTTGGTGTTGATCATGAAATGGAGCCATTCCGCCGAACCCATTCCCTGTATCGTGCCGGGACGCCACGTCCAGGGCTGGTAGCGAACCAACTCATAGCGGTCTATGGCCGGCTGGCTTTCGGGGTCGAGCAACTCCTCCACTGTGGCCTCGTAGCCCTTGGCAGCCCGCTCTTCCAGTTCCTCGCGGGTTGCGCCAAAGCCAGCGCGACGCATCAGGTGGGCCATCAAAGCAATGTCTTGCGATGCCATTACTTCGCCTCCTGCAAAGTGTACAAATTTTCCGCACATTATCTGTTATGCTGGTACCAGTGTCAACGGCCATCGGAGCCGGTAAGCGCCGATGCAGAACGCCCTCCCAATGACCCGCCACAGCCAGAACGTCGACCGGATTGAGACGCCCTCCCTGGCATGGTTCTTTACGCTGGCGCTGGCGCTGTTGGCGCTGGTTCTGCCGATCGTCGGCCCGCTGGACGACCATCACTTCGCCGAACGTTCCCACGCGCACCAGCACGTGTATCTCAACGGATTTCCCGTCAACCACGAACATGCAGGAATCGGCAACCGGGCCCACCCTCATCTTGACCGCTTGAATCCGTCCCCCAAGACGTCCGATTGGACGGATGACACGGCGGTCATGTATTTCACCGACGCCACGGCGAGCCTCATGCTCGCAGTCATGAACGCCCCCTACCACAAAGCTCCGGAGCCGCTCCGTCCAGCGCCGTCCCGGGTTTCGAACGACAACCCGTTGGCGTCCTTCGCCCCGCCGCACCGCGAACCCAACAGCGTAAAGTTGTTGCCGCCGGTCCGACCACCCATCGCCTAGATCCTCCCGCAACCCTACTCCACAAAACGACGGAGGATTATTCGTGATGCCAATGGATCATGCCATGTTGCGCCGGCCCGTGTATTGGCTGGCCATCGCGATGGCCGCTCTGGCTATCCTATCCCTGACGGCGTGCGGTTCGGCCGGCCAATCCGAACCCGCTCCGCCCACGCCCGCCGAGCTATCACAAACCGCCACCGGAAACAGCAGCGCTCAGGATGCCAACCCGCAAACTGCCGCCACCTCGACCGGTTCCATGTCGGGCGATGCCGGGCACTCTGACCACGCCTCAGGCAACTCCGCTGTTCCCCCGGATGCGGTGATGATCAATGTACCCATAGTCGGCCGCGCGACCACCCTGACCCGTGAAGACTTGCGGGTCTCCCAGGGAGATACGGTCCACCTGACCTTCTCTTCCGACGAGCCGGGCGAGGTCCACCTGCACGGCTACGACCTCACCGCTCCCGTATCTCCGGACCAACCCGGCGCGCTGACCTTTGAGGCCGCCACCGCTGGCGCTTTCGGCATCAACTTCCACATTTTTGACGCCGAAAGCATGTCGGGATCCGACCATGCCGACGACCATGACCACGGCGAGTCAAGCACGATCGTTTCGGAGGTCCCGATCAGCGTGTCCATCACAGCGGAACCGGACGGGCAGGGTGGTGTCGACGTCAATATCGCCACTGAAGGGTTCCGATTCGCCCCTGACTTGGTCGATCAACCCCACGCATCCGGCGTGGGTCACGCCCACATCTACCTCAACGGAGTGAAATTGGGGCGCGTTTTTGAGTCCCACTACCACATAGCAGACCTTGAGCCAGGTCAGAATGTAATCAGGGTTTCTCTCAACTCCAACGACCACAGCGAGTTGACCTACGATGGCGCCCCGGTGGAATCAACCGCCATCGTAGTCGTGCCGAACGCGGGCCAGGCGTCAAACGATGACCACAGCCGTGACGACCACGACCACCAGGGCCACGACCACGAAGCGTCGGCGGAGATAGTGGCGGAGGTCCACCTGGGTAACCTCGAAGTCTACCCGTAGCACGGATACAACTGACAAGCAAATTGTAGGGGCCAATCCGCCTGAGGTGGATTAGCCCCTACATATCGGTCCGCTCGCAACGACTCTAACGCTCGTCGATCGGCACGTACTCCCGGTCCATCGGACCCGTGTAGAGCAGACGCGGGCGCAGCAGGATGTTGTTCTCGTACTGCTCGATGCACTGAGCGGACCATCCCGGCACGCGCCCCAGCGCAAAGATCGGGATGAACAGGTCGGACTCGATGCCCAGCAGGTGATAGATCGACCCGGCGTAGAAGTCCACGTTGACGTAGATTCCCCGGTCCCGGTAGGGAGCCATCACGTCCTCGGACAGGTGGGTGAGAATCTGGAACCACCGAGGGTCGCCACGCTTTTCGCCCAGCGCTTGCGAGCGTTCCCGCAGGTGTCGCGCCCGCGGGTCCTCCGCCCGGTAAACCCGATGGCCGAACCCCATGATGCGCTCGCGGTTGTCCAACTTGCGGCGAGCGTATTCCTCGGCGTTCTCCGGGTTGCCGATTTCCATCGACATCTTCATGACTTCTTCCGCGGCGCCGCCATGGGCAGGGCCCTTGAGCGTTCCAACGGCGCCGGACACCGCGGCATGCAGCGTCGAGTTGGTTGACGCCGCAACGCGGGCAGCGAAAGACGACGCGTTGACGCCGTGCTCGGCGTGCAGAATGAAGTCCACGTCCATCAGCGCGATGGTTTCATCGTCCGGCACTTCGTTGAAAAGCATGTACAGGAAATTGCCGGCGTGATTCAGGTCGGGGTTGGGCGCCACCGGCTCCAGGCCGTTGCGTACCCGATGGTGGGCCGTGACGATGGTGGGAGCCTGGGCAGTCAGCCGCAAAGCTTTGCGGATGTTGGCTTCCTTGGAGTTGTCCTCAGATTCTTCATCAAAGGCCGCCAGGCCGATCATCGCGGTCTGCAGGACATCCATGGGATGGGCCGATCTCACGGCGTCGATAACCGTGATAATCGCATCGGGGATTCGGCGATTGGCGCGCAGGAAGCCATCCAACTCCGCCAGTTGCTCCCGGCTGGGCAACTCCCCGTAGAGAACCAGGTAGATGATCTCTTCAAAGGTGGACTTTTCGGCCAGATCGTGGATGTCGTAGCCACGATAGAGCAGTTTTCCGATCTCGCCGTCGATGAAACTGGACTCCGTGGTGTCCATATAGACGTTCATCAAACCACGATGGATCTCGGGCTGGGCGGCCATTAGCGTTCTCCTTAATCAGGGTCAGCGACCCATCGCCGTCGACGGTTTTTGTTCGGGACGGCGGCTGATTATGCTAGCACCGGGCGCGTAATAGTGTCAACCAAATTGAGCGTGAGTAAACGCCGGCAACAGGTATCCCCACACCGGAAAACCGGACCCGGAAGACCGGGGCCATTCGACCGGCCAAAGGCGTGCGTAACCCCCACGATAACGACCACGAAAGCCACGACAGCGACCACGAAAGCGCGCCGCTGAGGGCCGATCTACTTCCGCTTGATCACCCGCTGCGCGGCGCTTTGGACACCATCGGCGGTCAGGCCGTTCTTGGCCATCAGCTCGTTCGCCGGCCCTGAACTGGTGTAGCCGTACAGGGCCACCATCTCCACCGGCACGGGATGGTTACGCGCAACGACGCCGGCGACCACGCTTCCCAGCCCTCCGTGAACATAGTGCTCCTCGGCGGTGACTATGGCGCCGGTCTCCCGCGCGGCAGCGATAATGGCCGCCTCGTCGGCGGGCGCGAGGGTGTGCAGGTTGATCACGCGGGCCTGAATGCCCTGTTCGGCCAGGTTCGCGGCGGCGTCAACGGCCGGCGCAACCAGGGACCCGCAGGCAATGATGCTGACGTCGCTTCCATCTCGCATGACCTCCGCCTCGCCCATGCGGAACTGGTAGCCGTCATCGTGAATCACCGGCGTTGCGGCGCGGGCCAACCGGACGTACAGCGGCCCCTGCGTGGTGGCCGCGTTCCGGATCACCTGTTCCGTTTCGGGCGCGTCCGCCGGCGTCACCACGCTGAACGACGGCAGCGCGCACATCAACGAAAGGTCCTCGATGCTGTGCGCCGACATCCCGTCCTCACCGGTGAGGATGCCAGCGTGCGTGCAGATCAATTTCACGTTCAGGGATGGCTGGGACACCAGGACCCGCAACTGGTCGTAGGGTCGGCCGGTACCGAACACGCTGAACGTGCTCACGAACGGGATCTTGCCAGCGGCGGCCAGTCCGGCGGCCACCCCCACGATGTTCTGCTCGGCGGGGCCGAAGTCGAAAAACCGGTCCGGATATTGATCGCGCCACAGGTGGACGAACGTCGAAACGTTGAGATCCCCGCCCAGCACCACGATGTCGGGGTGTTCCTCCGCCATGGTCAGGAGGGTGCGACCGTAGGTTTCACGCGTGGCCGCCGACTGCCGGTTGGTGGTCATCAGGCCAACTCCTTCAGGGCTGCATCGTACTCATCCGCGGTTGGCGCGCGCCCGTGAAATCCCGGATTGTTTTCCATGAAACTGACGCCCTTTCCCTTCACGGTATCCGCGATGATCACCGTCGGCCCGCGTTCCCCGGCGGCATTTAGGGCATGCAGGATGTCTGCGTGCTCGTGGCCGTCGCACGACATCACGTTCCACCCAAAGTCGCGCCAGCGGTCGGCCAGGGGTTCCAGGGTCATGACCTCGTCGGTGAACCGGTCGTTCTGTATCCTGTTCCGGTCGATGATGGCGGTGAGGTTGTCCGCGCCGTGGTGCGCGGCAGACATCGCAGCCTCCCAGACCTCGCCCTCCTGGCACTCGCCATCGCCCAGCAGGGCAAACACCCGGTAGTCTCGACCGTCCATTTTGCCCGCCAAGGCATGACCCAGCGCGAAGGAAAGCCCCATACCCAGCGAGCCTGAATTCATCTCAACGCCCGGCGTCATGGGGTGGGCGTGCCCCTGAAGCAGGCCGTCCGTTTTGCGGAAAGAGCCCAATTCCACCGGGTCGAAATATCCCGCCCGGGCCAGCGTAACGTAAAATCCGGGCGATGCATGCCCCTTGCTCAAAATGAAACGGTCTCGGCCCGGCCACTTCGGGTCCTCCGGGTCGTAACGCAGAACGCCGAAGTAGAGCGCAATCAGGATGTCGATTTCAGACAGGGACCCCCCGGTGTGCCCGCTGCCGGCGTCAAAAATCATCTTGAGTATTTCGCGTCGGGATTCGAGAGCGGTGGCGCGCATCTCCTCTACGGTCAACATCGGTTGGGTCACTGCAGCCAAAGCGTCACCTGCTATCAACGGGAATGATACTGGGGGCCCAGAGAATTATATTCGCCGCCCACGCCAGTGT
>JAJDXU010000409.1 GCA_022823105.1 Dehalococcoidia bacterium | reverse complement strand
GAGGGCCTGGACGGATACACCGACGACATGATCGGTACCGGTCCGTACCGGTATGTTGATCGTGAACTGGGCGTGGACGTCATCTACGAAAAGCTTCCCGATCACTGGCGGTTGAACGGAGAAGGCGGCAATCCCGCCGCGGTGGACTGGCCGATGGTCAATCTCCGGTGGATCTCCGAGCCGGCCACGCGGAACGCCGGCCTTCTTTCCGGCGACATCCACCTGACGGAGCTGACCAGGGAGTTGGCCGACGCGGCGGTGTCGAACCACGGCATGAAGGTCATCCAGAGCAACTTCCCGGGCAATCAACTCTGGGGCGTGTTCCAGGGCCTCTATCCGGAAACCCCTGCTCCCGGCGAATGGAGCGTGTGGGACGCGCCCTGGATGTATCCCGACTTCCCGCCCACCGACAAGCGGGTTCGTGAGGCGCTGAACCGCGCGGTGGACAAAGACCTGCTGATCGACACACTGTTCAGCGGCCGCGTCACCATCAGCCCGGTGGGTGGTTTCTATCCCAACCTGCCCGGCTGGGACGACACCTGGTTCGACCGATTTGACGAACTGTATGGCTACGATCCCGACCGCTCGCGAGAATTGCTGGCCGAGGCCGGTTATGGGCCTGATAACCCCATGGAGATCAGCTTGAAGGTCATGAACATCTTCGGGTTCCCGGAATCCGCGGACCTGATGCAGGCCATCGGCGTGATGTTCGATGACGTGGGGGTGGATGTCAGCTACGAGGAATGGGAGTTTGGCAATTACTACTCGGCGTGGACCAAGAAGGAGCCCGAATCGGTCGGGTTCTGGGTGGCCCCGCCTTCGTACAAGACGGTGTACGCGCAGCTCAGCATCTTCAACCGGTCCAGCGGCGCGATTCACTTCTTCGAGACACCGGAACTGGATGAGCTGTTCAAGGAACTCGGTCAAACGGTGCCGGTGGACGAGCGTTCCCGGATCCAGAACGAGATGGGCGAGATAATATTCACAGAATACGGCTACCTGCCGCTGTTCTACATTTTCATCGAGTTCGTAGCCAACCCGGAGATCATCGACACGTGGGAGTTTCCCGGTTCCGACGGGGCAAACTACGGGCACTTTGACCTGATCAGGGCGTGCCGAACGGCAGACCCCTGTTTCTGACGAAACCCCGGCCGGACACTTGTTGATCCGGCTCACGACCAACCGTGCGGGGGCGGATTTGCGTTCGCCCTCGCGCTTGCCATCAAGCCCATAACATCGGGAGCGACCATTGGCGACGACCAATTCCGTAAGCACCGGCAGCCCGGCACCCGGAGAGTTGGCCAACCAGGTCGCGTCCCGACCTTCCATGGCTCGCCGATTCGTGGGCGAAGCGCGCCGATACCCGTTGATCCCCATCGCCGTGGTCATGATCATGCTGGTCATACCGGCGATATTCGCGGAAGTGATCGCTCCGTATGATCCGCTGGATGGAGACCTGAGGGTTCGGCTGTTGCCGCCGGCCTGGATTGAGGGAGAGTCCGAGGTCAAAGATGTCGTGGCTCAGATGGACCCGTCCAAAATCGGAACCGAGGTGATGGCGTCCAACGCCGCCCGAATGGTGAGGAACGGCGGGGCCATGCTGCTTGACGGAGCGCCCGAGGCCGTGCCGGGTGCCCGAATCGCCGTCATATCCAAGCCGGGCGGGACCTGGGAGCACCCCCTGGGAACGGACAAGGTGGGTCGCGATATTCTCAGTCGGATCATCTACGGATCGCGGATATCCGTGGTCGTTGCAGCGTTGTCCATCCTGTGCGGCGGCGTGATCGGCACGGCTTTGGGGGTTGGGGCCGGCTATTTCGGCCGTTGGCTGGACATCATCGTGATGCGGGCGGTGGACATCTCACTGTCCATCCCCATCATCCTGCTCGCGTTGGTGCTGGTGACCGCTCTGGGCGCCAGCTTCGCGACGATAGTGGTTGTGCTGGTGTTGCTGCTGTGGGCGCACTACGCACGCATGGCACGCGGCGAGACCCTTTCGGTGCGGGTGCAGGACTTCGTGGCAAGGTCGCGGGTCGCCGGTTCCTCCCACCCACGCATCATGCTGCGGCATATTTTCCCGAACGTTTTCAACAGCCTGGTGGTGCTGGCCACCCTGCAGGTGGGTTTCGTGATCATCCTGGAAAGTACCCTGAGCTTCCTCGGGGCGGGTATCCCGCGGCCGACGCCGGCCTGGGGCCTAATGGTAGCCGACGGGCGCGAACTGGTGACTTCAGAAAGCGGCTGGTGGGTCTCGTTGTTCCCAGGCCTGGCCATCATGTTGACGGTGCTGTCGATGAACCTGCTGGGGGACTGGCTGCGGGACAGGCTGGATCCCAAGCAGCGCCAGGTATGATCCGCCGTTCGGGACGCCTGCGAACGAGCGCATCGGGGGCGGTTTATGAAACCGCCCCCGATCAGTTTGGCTCAACCGGGCAGGCAATCACTGCTGGGCGATGGCGCAGTCGTACCGCTCCAGGCATGACTCGACCACCAGGCCGATGTCTTCCGGCAGCAGATAACCGTCCGAAGCGAGCCTGGCCGCGGCGGTCTTGACCAACGCACCGTAGGCGTCGCGGTCCGTGTACCGTTCCTCTATCGACAGGCGCGGGTCTCCGGTCTCAGCCCGCCGGTCCGCGGTGGCCGGGAACCAGTGCGATGAGCCCTGCATGGACATCAATTGTTCGGGAGACCCGGTGTTGGTATGCCGCAGATTCCAACCCGTGTGCGTCCCGACGGGCACCGTCAAATCGGGCAGCCGGATGCCGGCGAGATCGTTTCCGTCGTCGTCCGCCGCAGGCACCAGGTGCGGGTACTCGCGTCCCTCCCTCACGGGATAGGAGGCTATGCCGCGGTCCGCGCCTGGCCCCAAATCCAATTCGCGCACGCGCCACAGCCGTTCCGGGTCCGGCCTGCTGCGCGACGGTATCCCCGGCGCGGCGTCGAGATAAACCGCCTGCGCGACCGCCGAACCGTCGTCGAGACGGGGGTGTTGGCTGGGCGGCGGTTCGACGCCGTCGGTTACCCACCGGTCAAGGTTGAACAGCGCGGCGCGCAGCAGCGGAATGTAATCCACCGCGTTGTAGGGGTGCATGCCCGTGGAACCGTCGGGGCCCTGTCCCACCATCAGATCGGGCGCTCCCGGCAGGTGCTGGGTGCCGGCGAACAGGTATCGGCGCGTTTCCGGCGCCGGCTCAAGGTCAAAAGAACCGCTGCTGTCTATGTGCGTCAGGCCGGCGTCGCCCCGCCAATACTCGGCGGCGGAGTCGGTGTAAACGATCTTGGGCGCCGCGCCGAGCGCCCTGAGCCGGTTCAACAACCCGTCCGTCTGCTCGGTCAGCGTGTCGGTGAGATTGCTGTCGGCGAACGGGAATTGATGCCCAAAGCCGGGGTTGGATTGGCAAGACGGCTGGGCGAACCTGTGGTTGAACTCTCCCATGCGTCCCCCGGCGACGTGGGGGAGCATTCCGTCGAATACCTGCCTGCCCTTCTCATCTATGTTGAGGCCGAGGTACGCCATGTGCCGCAGCAGCCGACCACACTGGGAGACGCCGTGGGCATATATCTTTTCGTAACCGGGCGAAACGTCGGTGGCACCGCGGAACCAGGCGGCCGAATCTCGGATTGCCAGCATCCCGCAACCAACCACGACGGGCTTGGCGGCGTTGTAAATGACGTAGTAGATTTTGCCCGGCTGGAAACCCGGATCCAGCGCAATGTGTTCAGGGTCTGGGAAGTGCCATTGCGAACGCGGGATCACGGTGTCGGGCCCGTCTTCCCAATCGCGCACCAACAGCATGGCGTTGGCGTCGTCGAGATTTGCCACGGGGTACGGCTTGTGGTCGCGGTTCGACAGCTGGCGTGTGGATTCGACGGCGTTGGGGCGCATTTCCACGCACGCCTGGCCGGTAACAGGCTGGCCGTCGATCAGGATTTCCGGCGCATCCAGGCCCAGCAACGCATCGCTGCGGTAAACGTCCCACTGCCAGCCGATGGAGAGAACCGAATAACCGTGGTTCAGGAGGAAGCCATCGCCTTCCGGAACGGCGGGCGAAGTGATGGGCGGAGTAGCGCCACGGTTGAAGAACGCGACGGTGCGACGACGGCCCCGGTTCACCACCTCGGCAATCAATCGCCCGTTACCGTGCGACGGCGAGGAAGGCGCGATCAACGTGAAATCGGACTCGAACCGCACGCGGCCTTCGGAATCGGTCGGAGCGTGCTCCAGGTCAACGATGGACGCATTCGCGGCGTTGTTGGGATCAACCGAGTAGGTGAGCACCCCTTCGATCCGCTCGTAGGGTCCGTGCTCTCCGAATGGCCTGCCGTCGGCGTAAGGTTTCCGGCTCCTGATCTTCATCGATGAGACTGGCATAATCGCCCCCGTAGGTCGTCTGATTGCAGGGCGGGATGGTAGCAATCGCGCCGGGGCGGGTCAAACCAGCGCCGCAAGGTCGCACCCACCCCCGGGGATGCCTGGAACTTGTCGGGGGTGGCCCGGC
>JAJDXU010000344.1 GCA_022823105.1 Dehalococcoidia bacterium | reverse complement strand
GCCGGGCCAGGCGAACACGGTCTCGATCACCACGGAGCCGGTGATCAATATGGCGAATATCAGGCTGAAATAGGTCAGCGGCCCGATGAGAGCGTTTCGGAAGCAGTGTTTCCACACGATCTTCCACTCGGGAATGCCCTTGATCCGCGCCAGCTTCACGTATTCGGTGTCCAGCACGTCGAGCATGGACGACCGGGTAAGTCGCATGATTGCGGCCACGTTGTAGTAGCCCAACGCGAACCCGGGCAGCAGCAAATGTTTGATGCCGCCCTTGCCGGATGTGGGCAACCATCCCAGTTGCACCGCGAATATCCACATCAGGATCAGGCCCACGGCGAATGTCGGGGCCGACTGTCCTAATATGGCGAACATCTTGCCCCCGGCGTCGAACCATGAGTCCTTCTTGACCGCCGATAAGACGCCGATGGGGAACGAGATCAGACCGGTAACGATGAGGGCGAACGCTGAGAGTTGGAGGGTAGCCGGCAATCGCTCAATGATGAGTTCGGCGACGGGCCGGTCCCACTTGAATGATGTGCCCAAATCGCCGGTCAGGAGCCGCTTCATATAGGTGAAGTACTGGACGTGCAATGGTTCATCCAGGCCCCACTGTTTTCGGAGCAGTTCAATTTGTTCCTTGCCTGATTCGTCGTCCAGGATGGCTGCCAACGGGTCGCCCGCGACCCGGGAAAGCGCGAAGACGATCAGGCTGATGACAAACACTGCCAGCAATCCCTGTAGCAATCGTAGAATGATGAAACGCTGCATGGCGTCTATTCTCAACCAAACGGGCGGGGGTCTTCCACTGATTTTGCGTCAAGCCCGGCGCCGCGCACATCAAGCGCGCGGGACCGGGCGTTGCATGATTGCGTTGTGTGTCCGCCTACTCTCTGACGCCCTTGACGTATTCAAGATAGACGTAGTTGCCGTTGTTGGGGCCGAGGAAGATGTACTCTGCCACGACGTCCGGGTCCACCACCGCGCTGACCGGCAGCGTCCATCCGGGGATGGTACCGACTTCATAGAATATCTCGTCGGACACTTTCTGCCAGTCTGCGGTCGCGTCGGCTTCGTTTAGCGCGCGCAGCGCCTTGTTCTTGTTTTCCTGGATGTCATCACTGGTGAAGGCCCTGAAGAAGCGCTCCGCGCTGAAGTAGAAGTGGACGCGGGTATCGATGGGAGCGGCGGGCCCGCGGAAGGGGTACACGCAGCAGTCGGTGTTCAAACCGCGATACTCGTTGCGCCAGTTGGAGAACTCGATGGGGTCGAGTTGCGGGTCCAGTCCGATGCGGGTCCAGTAAGCGGCGATGGCTTCCATCAGGTCGGGCTGTTCGGGAACGCCCGACAGCGGGAACACGGGTATCCGGAAGGAGAATCCGTTGGGGTAACCGGCTTCCGCCAGCAACTCCTTGGCGCGTTCTTCATCGTAACCGTACAACTCGTCCCAGCGGTCTTCCCACTCAGGGTTGTATCCGCCGGGGAAATCCGGCACCAGGGTGGCTACCCACTGACGGCCGCCGGCGCCCTTGAAGATGGCATCGTTTACCTGATCACGGTCGAACGCCTTGTTCATCGCCATGCGGACCAGCTTGCCGGTTTCGCCGGGCTCGTTCCACGGCATCATCTCGTCCCGAGCAGACACGATGTCGTAGCTTTCCCGGATTTCGGCCTGCTGCGCTTCAGGCAGGTCGGAGGCCACGCCCTTGGCGCCCGTTGAGAAGTACATCCCGCCGAAAATGGCGAATGCGGTCTGCGCCGTCACCGAGCTGTCGAACACCTCGAGGCCATCGTCGATTGCGTCCTGAAGCAGCGCCCGGTTGATGGCTGCGATGTGCCCTTCCCTTGCCTGCATGATGGCTAGGCGGGTGGCGGGTTCCCGGACGTCCTTGATTTCGATTTCGGAGAAGTCGGGGCTCACTCGCCAGTGGTCATAGTCCACCAACTCCCATTCCCAGCCAACGCCCTCTTCAAAGCTCACGAATTCGTAGGGGCCGGTGCGGGCGGATTTAGCGTACACCAGATCGCGGCTGGCTTTGCAGTAACCGAGCGAGTCGCCACCTTCGGTGGCGCCGAAATCGGCTTCGCCGCCGGGGCAGGACTGGTTCCACTGCGCCGCGCTGCTGATGGGAACGCCGCGGTATCCGGAGAACCAGTAGAGGAAGTCTACGGCTGGTCGGACCTGCATGTGGATGTTGACCTCGTAGTCGTTTACGATCTCAACCTCGCTCCCAGGGTCGGAACGGAAGTAGTCCGAATACGAAGCGCGACACTCCGGATTGGTGTAGTAAGACAGCGAATGTTTGACGTCCCGGGCGGTGAATTCACCCCAGTCGTCGTGCCATTGCACGCCCTGACGGAGTTTAAAGTTCCAGGTACGGCCGTCGGGCGTGATGCTCCACTCGGTGGAAAGCATCGGCTCGTAGGATCCGTCGAACCTGCCGGCATCCACCATGAATTCGGCGGACATCCGGTAGTTGACGACACCGGAGCCCGTAACCTCGCAGTCGAGCATGGACTCGAGTGAGGGTGGGTCCAGGACGGCGACCAAACGGTCGGTGGCCAATTCTCCCTCAGTTTGGGGAGCCAGTGTAGGCCGTGGGGTGGCCTGGAGCACCGATGCCCGTTGGGTGGGCGTTGGAGCCAGGGTTGCGTCTTGCGGGACGGGAGTATTGGTTGCCCGGACTTCCTGAGCCGGCGCCGTGGTCGGAGCGGCTGGTTGCGCCTGCTGTTGCTGTTGAGGAGCGGGAGCAGCCGTTGCCGGCGCCGCCGTTTCCTCTGCGGCTCCTCCACAACCCACGATCACCGCGGTGGTCGCTATTGCAATCGCCAGCCCCACCACCGGATATCGTAAAAACCGTCTATAGGACATACAGGCCCTCCAAATTGTATAGAGTTGATTTGCGGTTCGCGCGTGACCAGACGGCTTGGTCGCCGCCCAAGCCACGCCCGCGCAATATAGGCAATATGCAAGGCCGCAGTCAAACCAAATCAAGGGAATCGTGATTACGAAATCTGGCCATTACGCAGGCTGGAAATTGCAACAATTCGAAAAGCGCTGACGCGTGCGGCGCATTCGGTGAAATAATACTTGCGAATTAGCAAAAATTTAACATCATAGTCTCAAATGTATAATATCCCAGGCCATAATATATCGGCAAACACAATAATGAGGCCGCACTCGGGAGAATCAAAAACATTCTGGGCTACGGAATACGTAGCCCAGAATGGCGAACATTGAGTGAAAATGTCAATTATTGACGATCTTTAGCAATTACCATTTTGACGAGCTCGAACGTGTACAGGAATACGTAAGCTGTCTTCGAGGCGCCATCACAACACCGTTTCCGCTATGCGCTCTATCTCATCCAGCGCCTGATTGCTGGTGGTATCAGCCAGTCGCACGATGACCCTGTTGGCGCCGGCATTTTCGAAGCTCGCGATCAAATCGCGGTCGGCGGGCTGTCCGAATACGGTGATGCTGATACCGGCCGGATCGCGCCCGGATGCCTCGGCCAACTCGTCGATGGCGGCCCGGCCCGCCGCGATCTGATCCGGGCTCGATGCGGTGGGCATCCAGCCGTCGCCCCAGCGCACGATGCGACGGAAAACGTTGCGGGCGTTGCCGCCCAGGATAACCGGGGGCCCTCCGTGCTGGGCCGGTTTGGGATTGCACTGGACGGGCGGGAAATCGTAATAGCGACCGTGATACTCGGCGGTGTCCTGGGTCCACAGGGCGCGCATCACCTCGATGGATTCCCGGGCCTGGGTCCAGCGATGGTCGAAGTCGCCACCCATGATCTCCGTCTCCTCGCGCAGCCATCCCGTGCCGATGCCCAGCAAGAAGCGTCCGCCCGAGAAACGGTCGAGAGAAGCGATCGCCCCGGCGAGAACCAGGGGGTTCCGCTCGGGTATGAGGGTGATGCCGGTGCCCAGCTTAATGGTGTTGGTCACTGCGGAGGCGCGCGCCAACCCGATATAGGGATCAGCCATGTCGCTCATGTAGTCGGGGATCGAGCCATCGGGCGAGCCTGGGTATTTGGACGCCGGATTCACCGGCATGACGGGATGCTCGGGGAGCCAGATCGACTCGAAACCGAGG
>JAJDXU010000065.1 GCA_022823105.1 Dehalococcoidia bacterium | reverse complement strand
TTACACCAGTCTGGGCTGACACAGGGGTTCCAGTGGCTGAACGGCAGTTTCGTCGCTGATATAATGCAAATTGCTAGTCGGGAACCTCAAGATATTGATGTGGTGACATTTTACCGCTTGCCTGATGGTCATACGCAACAGAGTCTAGCCCAAGAATTTCCAGAATTGTTTGATCGTACAAATAACAAAGCGCGATATCACACTGATGCACTGTTTATGGGATTAGACAACCCGGATATGTGCTACTTGGCAAATCGCTTTGCATATTACAACGGCTTATGGTCGCATACACGCGAAGGACAATGGAAAGGCTACCTGGAATTGGATTTGGCAGCTGATGAGGATGTGACCGCAGAAATTGCGCTGAACCGGGCAGGGAAAGACGAGGAGGCGAAATGAACCGGCGGGAATACGAATGGCTAGTTGCGGAGTTGGGCGAGCTTGATGATTTGCTGGCTACGACCCCGCCATCTGCTGTAATCGACCGGATGAGCTTGGAATCCCGCCGGACAGAAGTCTCCGAGCAGTTGGATGGTTACACAGTACCCGCACGCTGGCCGGCTGTTGCCAGGCTTACTTTCGATGGTGGACCTGTGGCCGGTCGCCGTGGCATCGACGCAGGTTTTGCGGCGCGAGCTGTTGGGGAGTTTAGTAAAGCCGTGGCTTCTGCTGGGGCTAGTCTGTCGGGTTTTTTGGAGATGAAAGGCCCAATCCCGAATCGCGAACAGTACGGCCTGCTGATTACCAACGTGGCCTTGGGGTCATTCGGATTTGAGATTGAGGAAGCTGCCCCTCTGAATAAGCCCGGGCCATCACCAGTAGAGATGGGTATTGAGCAAGTGCAAACACTGTTGAAATCATCTGTGGAACTGGCCGATACGATTGTTGATGTCCATCCACGTGCCCTTGCGGACCTGCACGGCTTTTTGAAGATAGTAGCGGATAATCGTGCGGTTTTCTCTCTCGCTTTCAAAGACTATGTTTTTCGCTTCAGAGACCTAGAGCAGGTGCAACAATGCGTTGCCGATCTGAACCCAAACAATATCCAAGAAACAGAAAACGAGTTTGACGGACGTTTTGTGGGGTATTTGCCTGACGGCCGCCGAGCTGAATTCGTGAACAACCAGACCGGCGATATTCTTTCCGGCAGGGTAGCTTCATCGGTACGTAACGCTGACGCGATAAATGACAGACTGGAACAGGATCTACGGATACGCGTCCGCGTCCGCAGGGTAAAAGATGGAAAGCCCGTCTACACGATCATCGGATACAACGTGCTTGAGAGCCTTCACCCGAGCCGAGTGCTGCTCTTTCATGATGGAGGCAGGGAATAGTCTATTTTACGCCGGCTCAGCCTTACCCATCTCCACTGCACCCCCCAGCAAACCACCCACCCATCCGCTCACACCCGGCGGTCTGTGCCCACCGCCGGCGGTTATGGCAGTGAACGACGCATAGGCGTGGCATCCAGCCGAACGTAGCTGACACCCGCCCCGTGCGCCCACCGCTCATCCGGGGTTACAATCGGCATCACAACGCAACCCCATCCGGCGAACCTGTGTGATCCAAATGGTCCGCCACATCATCCACGCCGACCTGGACGCTTTCTACGCCGCCGTGGAGCAGCTCGATAACCCTGAGCTGCGCGGCAAGGCGGTGCTGGTCGGCGGCCGGCCGGAAGGTCGCGGCGTCGTCGCCACTGCATCCTACGAAGCCCGCAAGTTCGGCGTCCACTCCGCCATGCCCATGGCCACCGCCGTTCGCCAGTGTCCCGAGGGCATCATCGTCCGCCCCCGCTTCGACCGCTACCGCGAGATGTCCGCCAGCGTCATGGACATCTTCCGCGACGTCACTCCCATCATCCAGCCCGTGTCCCTGGACGAAGCCTACCTGGACATCACCGAACCCGCGTCGTCAACATCTCCCATCGCAATCGCCATCGACATCAAGGACCGCGTCCGCCGCGAAGTGGGACTCACCGTCTCCGTCGGCCTCGGTACCGGCAAGTGCGTCGCCAAGATCGCATCCGACTTCCAGAAACCCGACGGGCTGGTGGTGGTTCCGCAGGGGCAGGAGGCGGAATTCCTGGCCCCCCTGCCCGTCGGCGCGCTCATGGGCGTGGGGCCCAAGTCCGCCGCCCGCCTGCGCGACGACGATATTCACACCATCGGAGACCTCGCCGCCATGCCCGACACCTGGTTCACCCGCCGCTTCGGCAAGCGCGGCCCCAGCATCCGCGACCGCGCCCGCGGCATCGACGACGAACCGGTGCAGACCTCCCGCGAGGCCAAGTCCATCAGCAGCGAAACCACGTTTCCCCATGACATCAGCACCGCCGAGGAAATCCGGCCCGTGGTCGAACGGCTGTCCGGCAGCGTCGCCGGCTCCCTCGCCCGCAAGGGCATGTCCGGTCGTACCGTCACCGTCAAAATGCGCCTCTCCGACTTCACCACCTTCACCCGGCAGACCACCTTGTCCCGCCCAACCCACGAAGACGAAACCATCCTGGCCACGGCATGGACGCTGATGCAGCGGGAAATGACCCCCGGCCGCGCCTTCCGCCTGCTGGGCGTCGGCGTCTCCGGTTTCACCGCCGGACCGGAACCCGAAAACGATGCCCAACCCTCGCCCGAGCTGCAGCAGCGCCTGCGTTTGTAGCGCCGGCGAGTTTCACCGTACAATACATCCCATCAGCGCTGTCTCAGCCATGATTCGGGAGAATCGCACATGACCACTGCGAAACATGAAATCCCGCCAGCCTCCGAAACGCGATGGACGCCTTATCCCGAATTGCCGCGGGAGCGCAAGGATATGTTGCAACTACGGCCCGCCAACTACATTCAGGAGCTGTTGCTGAGCATCCTGACGCCGGGCTTCTCATATCACGACCATCCGTCCATCTACATCGCCAGCGAAACGCCGATTTACTACGGCGAGAGGGCCCCCGGAACCAGCGGTCCTCCGCCCCACGTGATTCCCGACTGCCTGGTGGCTTTTGACGTGGATACCGATGCCATCTGGCAGCGAGTTGGCTACGACCCGGTACAGAACGGCAAGCCCCCCGATTTTGTGATGGAAGTTGCGTCCCGGCGAACCTGGCGAAACGACTCCGGGCACAAGCGGGACGTGTACGAGATGCTGGCCGTCCCCGAGTGCTGGCGTTTTGACCCCACCGGAGGACGGTTCTACGGGCAGGCCATCATCGGCGAACGACTGGTCAACGGCCAGTACGAACCCCTGCCACTGGTCGAATACGACGACGGCAGCGAGGGAGCCACCAGCGCGGCGCTGAACCTGGACTTCCGGTGGCGGGAACAGCGCTTTTGGATTCACAACCCGGCTACCGGCGCGCAATACGAGCACCCGCAAGAAACGGCTGCCCGGCTGCAAGCGGAGATAGCCCGACTCCAAGCCGAAAACCGCCGCCTCCGCGGCGAGGGATAACCCGCCGATTACCGGAACAGATCCTTGTCCGAGTCTCTCACGATGGCGGCGCTGTCGGCATCCTCCATCCGCTCGTAGGGATAGCCCTTGATCAGCGCCACCGGCACCCCCAGCAGCTTGCCCGTCACCAGCTCCGCCGTCGCCGCCAACTCATCCGCCACCGCGATGGTCGTGGTGTGCAGCTCGTTGCCATGCGGGTCGAACTCCCCCACGTAGCTGATCACCGGGTTGAAACCCGCCACGCCGATGGACACGTTGATCGCCCCGTTGCGCCAGGGCCTCCCGAACGTGTCCGACACCAGCACCGCCGCGTCCACTCCCAGCCGCTCCCGGATGGTGTCCCGGATGCGCCGCGCCGACGCGTCCGGATCCACCGGCAGCAGGCAGATCGCGTTGTCGCCCGGTATGTTGGACGCGTCGATCCCCGCGTTGGCGCAGATGTAGCCGTGGTAGGTCTCGCTGATGATCACCCCGCGATCCATCCGCACCACGCGCCGGCTCTCCCGCAGGATCATCTCCGTGTGGCGTGGATCCCGCCGGTGTCCCTCGGTGATGGCAACCGCCAACGGCGACGCCTCCACCTCGTCAATCGTCATCACCCTGCCCTCGGCCTTCGATACGATCTTCTGCGTCACCACCACCACGTCGCCATCCTCGACGGGCGTCCCCTGCGCCTCGGCCGCGTCAATAATCTGGACGGCCAGATCGTCCCCCGCCTGCACCTCCGGCAGTCCTTCGATTCCAACGGCGCGAATTTCCGGCGGCATGGCTCACCTCTCCAGTACGACGGGATGTGTGGGTGCGTTATCGTACCTTGGTAACACCAGTGTATCACCCGGCGCGACGCGGCAATCTCATTGGGACGATGCCATTGCGAGCCAACCGCCAATCCCCAATCCCATCCCGTTCATCCTGCAAATCGATGTCAAAAATTCCCCAACAGTGACACCCGCCCGTTGCCCGTAATCGCACCCGCGTTCTATCCTAGCCTTGTCAGGTTCCCCAACCGGTACTCGAGAACCGCGCGGGGTCAGCCGCACCGCATGCAGCGGCAAGCCACCAAACTACCAAACATGGCGAGGTGTCAAAAAAGGTTCGGGTCGCAAAACGGCCTTTCGACCAACGGCAGCAGAAAGGTTCCCTCGGTGCCTATGACCGATCTACTCCCCGGTCAAGCTCCCGGAACCCGGCGGGTGTCATCACCGCCCCGTGCCGCAAAGCTACGGCTCCTGGTAGCCGGAGAACTGCGGGTACACGGAAATCTCGGACACATAACTCTGCGCCAATCAGTGTTGGCCGTGCTGAGCACACCCGCCTCCGGCGGAACACGCAACCCGAACCTCAACCTGACGCCGAAAACTCAACGAAAACCAACAAACCAACGGAGGCAAAGCCAAACCAACGGAGGCAAAGCACATCGGACATTTCCTGAATCAGCCATACCACTGCGGTCGAGTCAAACGCCGGGACCAACCCGGTGGCCGGCCAATGCTATACTGTTCGCCGATTTTGCTACCGCGGACTGCATCCCCACGTGTTGACTCGCCGCATCATCCCCTGCCTTGACGTCGACGCCGGCCGCGTCGTCAAGGGCACCAGCTTCGTCAACCTCCGCGACGCCGGCGACCCGGCCGAACTCGCCTCCCGCTACGATGAGGAAGGCGCTGATGAGTTGGTGTTCCTCGACATCACCGCCAGCAGCGATTCCCGCGACACCATGGTTGACGTGGTGCGCGCCGTATCCGAGCAGGTCTTCATCCCGCTCACCGTAGGCGGCGGCATCCGTTCCATCGAGGACGTCCGCCGCATGCTCAACGCCGGCGCCGACAAGGTGTCCGTCAATACCGCTGCCATCAACACCCCGGAGTTGGTGCAACAGGGATCAGCCCAGTTCGGCAGCCAGTGCATCGTCACCGCCATCGACGCCCGCCGCGTCGTCCCCGGCGAGTCTCACCCGGAACCTGCGGACCCATCCATCGGACTGGACGACTCCTCGGGTTGGCAGGTCTACACCCACGGCGGCCGCAACCCCACCGGCCTCGACGCCGTCAAGTGGGCCCGGCGCACCGTGGCACTCGGCTCCGGCGAAATCCTCCTCACCAGCATGGACGAGGACGGACAGCAGGACGGCTACGACCTCCCGCTCACCAGGGCCATATCCCGTGCCGTCCCCGTGCCCGTCATCGCCAGCGGCGGCGCCGGCAACCTCGGCCATCTCTACGACGCCTTCACCGACGGCGAAGCTGACGCGGTTCTCGCCGCCAGCATCTTCCACTTCGGTACCTATTCCATCGCCCAGGCCAAGGATTTCCTCTCCGACCGCGGCATCCCCATGCGGGTCTGAAACGCAACGCAGGAACCAGGACAGCGAGCAAATGAGCGCTATCACCACCGTAATTTTCGACATGTTCAACACGATAGCGCAGGACGGGCACGAGCATTGGCGCCAGTCTTTCGTCAAGATCATCGCGGAGCAGGGCTTGGACACCGATCCCGAAACCCTCCGCCAGGCTTGGGATTTCGGCTCCAACAATTTTCGCGCTCGCCGCGTTGACCCCAACGAACCTTTCATCTCCTATCTGGACGGCTGGGCCGACGCCTTCGCTCGCGCGTTCGCTGACCTGGATGTCAACGGCGACCCCATGGCCGCTTCTCAAAAATCCATTGATGATCTCGGCGCGCGGCCCATATTTCCGGACGCTCCCGAGGCCCTCTCAACCCTCGCCCGGCGTCGCCGTTTGGCCGTCCTTTCCAACGCCGACGACGCTTACCTCCACCCGGTCGTCGCTCGCATCCCCGCCAGCTTCGCCGCCATCGTGTCATCCGAAGGCGGCCGGTGCTACAAACCCGAGGCCCGCCTTTTTCAAACTGTGCTCTCCGAATTGCAGGCCGACCCGTCGGAGTGCGTCTATGTCGGCGACAAGCAGTTCGAGGACGTCCAGGGCGCCCGCGGCGTCGGCATGTCCGTCGTTTGGATCAACCGCCGCGCCGAACCGCTGAACCCGGACCTGCCCTCCCCTGACGCCGAGATCCGCGACTTGCTCGAATTGCCCGCCGTCCTCGACCGACTCGTTTGATTCCGCTGAATCCCGCCGCCTCTCCCGGAGGTAATCAACCAAATGACCGAAGTAAAGCTCGACGACAAGGGCCTGGTCCCCGCCATCGCCCAGGACATCAACACCGGCCAGGTCCTCATGCTCGGCTACATGAACCCCGGTTCCCTCAAGCGCACCGTCGAGGGCACCCAGGTCTGGTTCTACAGCCGCAGCCAGGAAGACCTCTGGCACAAGGGCGAGGTGTCCGGCAACTACCTCAACCTCCGCGAGTGGTACGTCGACTGCGATGCCGACACCATCCTCCTCAAGGTCGAACCCGACGGCCCGACCTGCCATACCGGCGAACCCACCTGCTTCTTCACCCGCATGGACGACCTGCCTGAGGATTACACCACGTCCGAAGGCGGCCCCAGGATCCTGGACGAACTGTTCGCCGTCATCAAGGATCGCCAGCGCGAGATGCCCGAGGGCAGCTACACCGCCCAACTCCTCGCCGACGGCGCCACCCGCGTCGCCCAGAAGGTCATCGAAGAAGCCGGCGAAACCGCCCTCGCCGCCGCCACCGGCGATACTGAAAACCTCCCCGCCGAGATCGCCGATCTCCTCTACCACACGCTGACCCTTATGGCATCGGCCGGCGTCTCACCCAACGCCGTATGGGAAGAACTCCGCAACCGCCGCGGCTAGCCCGAAAAATCCCTCACCATCAAAGGCGAGGGTGAGGGTGAGGGTGAAAATCCCGCCAGAATTGCGCCAGAGGGCTGCTCCAACACGACCCGTGCTTAAGCCCCATCCACCGTCAAACCCGGTATTGGCTCCAACGCAGCGTATCGCCGCCACGCCCCGTCCCGGTAAACCGTAACGTTCCCGCTTCCCAGCGCCGTCGCCCCATCCTGCTCCAGCAGCACTCCCGAACCCCCGTCGATCCCCAACACGGTGAGCCCAACGAACTCCCTCCCCGAAAGTTGCGCCACCGTCGCCTCCGGGTCACTCCGCTCGTGGTGCGGCAGCGTCATCACGTTCGGCACAATGTTCAACGCCGCCGACACCGGAGACCCCGACCGTGGCCTCCGCATCACCGCGCCCAGTACCATCGCGCCCGCGCTCGACCCGGCCCACACTGCCCCGGCGTTGTTCGCCGCGACCGCTGCATCCAGCAAGGGCGACCCGACCAGCACCGAATGCAGGTGCTCCGGGCTCCCTCCCGTGAAGTAGATCATGTCCGCGCCCGCCAGTTGTGCCGCCATCCGCGGGTTCTCCGCGTCCGCGCGCTGGATCACGTCGACGCTGTAAGCGTCCGCCCCCAGCCCGCTGAAATGCCGGATGCCGTTGGAGGCCGCCAGTTGCGGGTTTTCGCGGGCCGCCGCTGTTGGTATGATAGCCACCCGGGGCGCGCCCTTGCCCGTCAGTTCCAGAACGCGACGGTCCATCCCCACGGCGGCCGGCCGGAACTCCTCACCACCCACCAGTAGTATCCGCCGTTCCAAAATCGCCACCTGCCTGGTCCTTCAAGGAGGAAAGATGTTCGAGTTTATACATCACGTCCGTATCCTTGTCCACGACGCCGACGCCATGGCCGAGTACATCGAGGAGAACTTCGGCATGGCCCCGGTCAAGATCGAGGTATTCCCCGCCCGGGGCATGAAAAACGCCATATTCAAGGTCGGCCAGACCAACGTCGAATTCACCGAACCCCTGGACCCGGACTCCGCCATGGGCCAGTACCTCAAGACCTTTGGTCCGGGCCCCTACCACATGGCGTTCGGCGTCACCGACATCGCCGACAAGGCTGCCGAGTTGTCCGCCAGGGGCAACCGGATGCGCGGCGAAAACGGCATG
>JAJDXU010000218.1 GCA_022823105.1 Dehalococcoidia bacterium | reverse complement strand
CCCGGGCCAGGTCCTCGAAGACCTGGCGGCGCGAGGTGCCGCCTTCCTTGAGCAGGCCCTGGAAACCCTGGCTGGTGTAATTGGCTTGAAAGAGATACTTGGGCATATCCGTTTCTCCTGATTCAATCTCTGATCTTGTGGGCGCAGCCGGAGGCCGGTCATTCCAACGCAGCATGCTACCGGCGCTTCGCCATCTGAGTCTACCACGCTGTACAGCCTCAGCAGCGGCGTCCATCAGGAAGCCAGTGCCGCAATCATCCCAAGGCCATGAGACGACTGTCGCTCATGCGGTGGCATTCGCCGACTGCTTCCGGAAGGCTCAGGCCCTTGGATGGAAGCGCGATCCTGACAGCCATTCCAGTGAGGAACCGGGCCAGCCTTCGCCAGCGGCTTATCGCCACCAAGCCGGCACGTGAGCGCAGGAGCTAACGGAAGGCTGCTCCGATCTGAGCGCCCCTGCCAGCGGGAGGAACGAAAGCGGTCTGGCCCCGTTGACCGGAAAGGTCAACCGGCGCCGTCCAATGAATCGGTGATCGCGGTCCGCAGGGCATTGAAGTCCACGGGCTTCACCACGAACCCGGAGGAACCACGCTCGCGGGCTGCCGTCATCCGGCCCGAGTCTCCATAGGCCGAAACCACCAGGGACGGCACGCCGGGCCAAGCCTCGGCGAGGCGGTCCAGCAGCGTCAGCCCGTCCATCTCCGGCATGTTCAAGTCCGTGATGACCAAGCCAACGTCCGGATGCTCAACCAGCACCTCCAGGGCGTGGACGCCGGAACGCGCGAAGACGAACTCGTAGCGGCCGCTCCGGATGTCCCGGCGCATCCGCTGGCGAAACATCGCCTCGACATCGGGCTCATCGTCAACCACCAGCACTTTGAAGGTATCGCTCAACTCGCCCATGGCCTACCTCCGTTTGGGCAAGTATAGCGAGGCGCATCCCGCCTGCCAAACCTGGCTGATGGTCGAATAAAGTGCGGGTGCTCTCCTTACTGGCGGTGGGCGCTTGGCCCGACTACTCCGGTCGGGACGATCCTGCTTAGCCAGCCCTGACGTGTCAGACTGCAATGCTCGCCGGCGGTTTCTCCCAGTACCCGCCCTGTAAGCAAATAAGGAAGGATTGCAGAATACAATCCAGGGGCATTTCCTACGGGGATGCGGGTATAAATGGCGACGGCGGGGGGATTTCCAGTGAGCGATTTTACTGCGGGTCTATAATCACTTTATTGCAGAGATTGCAGTGCCAAGATTGTAGTTTTCCGCCATGGTGAAGCCTGTGAACGACCACGACCAGCCCCACCTTGAGGCGGACCACGACCCCGGCAAGGAGCCGGACGCTCCCCTATCGGACGACGCCCTATTGGACCTGCTGGACGCCCTGGTGGAGGAACGGGGCCGGGTGCCCGCCGCCCAGGTGCTGGGGGTGAATTACCGCACCCTGTCCCACTGCTGCGACTCCCGGCAGGTGTCCCGGCGGATGCGGCAGGCGCTGGTGGAGTTCCACGCTGCCCGTGGCTCTGCTGATTGTGCTAAGGATGTTGGCGATGCCGATGGCGCCGCCGTTGTCGTGGATGCCGAGGCCCGGGAACGGCGGGTGGCGGAGCTGGAGGAGGAAAACCGCAGGTTGCGGGAGACCGTGGCCGAGCAGGACTGTCGGTTGGAGGAGTTGACCGAGTTGGCTGCCGCGCCGGAGGTCGTCGAGGATCAGGTCGGGGACATTGGCCCGGTTGAGGCTGGGGATGTTCAGGGAGATGTTCCGGCCGATGAACGGGCTGATGGCTTTGAGCCGGGTTGGCGGCCTCCTCGGCGCCGGCCCGGAATGCCCGATGCTGGTGTGGTTACCGTGGATGGACAGCCTGACGAGGAAGACGTCTTTGGCCCGGCGGCGCCGCTGGTGGCCGAGTAGCGGGAATTGAGGCGCAGGAATGAACAGACGCTCAGCCGGGTGGAGCGGGCAACGGCCCGGGTCCGCCGGTGGGCGTTGGAATCCAGGTTGCTGGAGGAGTTTCACCTGACCCTGCCGCCGGAGACGTACCCGCTGGACGACGACCGGCGAAGCGATCACGTGCGCTGGCGGCGCGACGCGCAGCGGGAGTTGGGACGGGCCCGGCGGGCCAGGTGGCTGCGGCGGGCGCTGACCTTCGGGTTGTGGCGTCAATAAATGCGAGAGTCGGCCCTTCCAGCTGATTGTTGGAAGATTCGCGTCCTGGTTTTCGTACATCAAATGAGCATAGCTCAGCGGTGTCCGTAGGAGCGAGACACAATAAGTGGGCGACTGGTAATCTATATTGGAGTCAGGCAACCCGTGGGGGACCAACGGCGTCCAACTCCGCAAATCCATTGGCTTTTCCGCGGCCGCCGTAATCAGCAATGGCATCGTGACACCTTACAAGCCAGATTCCAGCGACATCTTGGCGGACGATGCGAGGCACAATATGGAACAGGGCGATCAGTGGCTGGAACAAGTGATGTCAATCGGTGTTGACACACCCTATCACAGCTACCTGGAAACAGGCGACGATAGCGAATGCGAGGACGATCCCTTGAAGATAATCGGGACCACGCTATTCCAACTGGATAATGGCGTCCTGACGTTCCAGTTTTTTGCAAAGGGAACCGGTTTGAACATCGACCTGGCCGAGGCCTTCTCCAGGGGGCAGATGGTATTGAGGGTACCCCACCAAGATTTTGCCCATCCAGTCAGGATCATGGCGCACTCGCAATTTCCTGCCTGGCTAAAGGGGATGGTGGCATCGGATTTCTTTGGAGCAGACGACGCGCCACTTTTCGGAATAACCATCTGGCTCGTTGGGTTGCCCGAAGGATGGCTGGGGACCGACAGATGGGCGCATTACGAGGCCGTCAGCGCCGAACAAATGCAGGTTCAACAGGACGGGACGGTATTCATACCTAATGGTAGCTTCGGCTCGCAAACATTGAGCGGGTTCACGTTGGTTGCGGACGGATGGACCGTGCGTTTAAGGGAGATACCTGTCAGCCATCGTACACACCCCACTACCACCCACTTGTGCCACGTCACCAACGATAACGGAGTCCTAACAGGGAGCACAGCCTGGGAATTTCTCGAGGCAAACTTGTTCCCGTTCCTCAGCTTTGTTTTCGGTCAAAATGTGGTCTTCACCATGATCATGGGCTACCAGGATGGCACGAAGGTATGGGCAAGAGCCATGCGTCAGAGAGAAACGCCGATCAAGACACCGCAGGCAAACTGGTTCTTGCAAACATTGCGCTCCCCAATTGACTTATTGCCGCTGTTCCAGCATTTCTATTCCTTGTCGCCGGAGGTCAAAAACCACTGGCGAAAAGTGATTGACCAATACACCTCCAGTGAGGAAGTCATGGGGACTTTAGGGGACAGTGTGCTGGCCGCCTCAATCAGTTTCGCGGCCTTGGAGGGCCTCGTTCGTTCAATGGTCAGCACGTACTCTTGCAAAAACGATTGGCTGAAAGACGACCTGAGCCTGAAGCGCGGGAGACGCATCCAACAGGCCATCGAATTGGTTGCCAAGCACGAACTCGTGAGAGGCAGCAACACCTTCCAAAAGGCAGCAAAAGAAATCTCTAAAATCAGGAACGCAACGTTTCATACCGACCTTGAGTCTGATGAAGACCCACGCGATGCGTATTACCGATGGAACGCATCTCAAGCGCTGGTTGAAATCCTCCTGTTGGTCAAGATGGGACTGGCAGAAATCCCGAACCGAACGGCGTTCGGTAAGTTCAACGTTATGGGAAGGGACATCTTCAAGGACGTGCGCAAAGAAGAGCTTACCTTCGAGTAGTCGCGTAGCGAGGGTGCCACGAGGTCCGCTTTATCACAAGCAAGCGCCTTTTGCGGTCCTGTTTCCGGCGTGATTGCAGTTGTGGCATCCGCCTCACGCACCGGTATCCCTAACGCCGTATCCTGGTGTCTGCGCCGGCGCTCTTGACAATGGAACAACCCAATGGCAATGTTGTGTTATGGTGCCTGAGGTTGACGAAACTGGACTTCTCCCGCCCGGAATCCACTGGTCAAACTGGGGCGAATTCGACGACCGTTTTGGTTGGACAACTCGGAGGCGGCTATTGCTGAACGGCTTGCGGGCAGGGTTGGATGATCTGAAGCGTGCCGGTTGCCGTACTGTCTACGTTGACGGAAGCTTCGTGACCGCCAAGGAAGTCCCCAACGACTTCGACGTCTGTTGGGAAGAGAACGGTGTTGATCCCTTGATCCTCGACCCGGTGCTGCTGACTTTCGACCCCGGCAGGGCAACCCAGAAGGCCAAGTACATGGGGGAGTTTTTCCCTGCCTCCGCAATTGCCGACGCAGACGGGCCTTCGTTCTTGGAGTTCTTCCAGACAGATAAAGAGAGCGGACGACGGAAGGGGATTATCGCCATCGACCTGGGAGGATTGGAATGATCAAGAACGAACGGCAATACCGGATAACCAAGGCGCAGGCAGCCAGGTTCGCCAAATCCCTGGAAAAGCTTCGTCAACAACCGAACCCTGAACTACATCCGTTGATTGCCAAGGCACAGAAGGACGCGCTGGAAAGTCAACTGGCGGACTTGGAAAATGAGTTGCGGGAGTATGATTCCCTCAAGGCTGGGGAGTTCCCGATGGAATCGCTCAAGGCAGTGGCCGAAGTGCCTGCCGTGCTCATCAAGGCTCGGATTGCCACCGGATTAAGTCAGAGAGACTTGGCAGACAGAGTGGGGCTGAAGGAGCAGCAGATTCAGCGGTATGAGGCTAACGACTACGCCACGGCTAATCTGGCCCGAATCATGGAAGTCGCCAGTGCTTTGGACATAGCAGCCGAAATGCCAGCGTCCGGGGCCGGGGCGCATTGATCCAATCTGTCGGATTGCCGTTTCCGGAGCCGTTGATTCAGAACATGCAACTGTTATCGCCATGACCACACAACAACCCAGGCACAGCGAACCCAGCGTCAACAACCAACTTGGCGACTTGCTCCGCGAGATGCTGTTCGGCTGCCAGGTGCGTTCGGAAAACACCCAGCTGGTGGTGGGTCGCCCCGGTCTCCAGTTGGACAACTTGATCACTGCACCGGGACGAGCTCCCGTCGTGGTGGAGGCGGAGTACGAGGCGCTGGGAACTGCCGAAGGCGACGCCGCCGGACGCCTCGGCCTATCGATTCTTGGAGAAACTCATCCTATTGAGGCGGCCATCGCGCTGCGGTACCCTGACGCAGTACGATTTGCCGACAACCTGCGTCCGGCGTTGGCTGATGCGGTTCTGTCCTATGCCGTGATGTACGAGGACGGCGCCCGCTTTCCCGAATCCGGTTGGCTGCATGGGTCGGTGTCGGACCTGGCCGACCTCATCCGTCTTGTGTCCGTGCCACAGAAGGCCGTGGACGCAGCAGCAGACGCCCTCCAGCAAGGCATTGCGCGAGCCGCAGACATTCTGGGGGAGATGGCGCAAACCCGCCCCAATATCACACCGGCCATCGCCCGGCTCCTGGGCATGGCCGACGTTCCGCAGACGCGGCGCATGGCCGGCGCCATCCTGGCCAACGCCCTTGTTTTCCACCAGCGCCTCGCCGGTATGCACGACAGCATAAGACCGTTGCGGCTGGTGTGCGGTACCGATATTCCCAATCCCCAAAGCGCCACGTTGGGCGCCTGGAACGAAATTCTCAGCATCAACTACTGGGCCATCTTTGCCATAGCGCGCGACATTCTGACCCAACTGCCTGACGCCTACGCAGCGCGCGCCTTGACGGAACTGCGAGAGACGGCTCAGAACTTCGACGCCGCCGGCGTGGACCACGCCCACGACCTGACCGGCCAGATTTTCCAGCGGCTAATCTCCGACCGCAAGTACCTGGCCACCTTTTACACCCGCCCGGCATCGGCGGCGTTGCTGGCCCGGATTGCCATGAGCAAACTGGAAGGTGTGGACTGGAGCGACGCATCCACTATCGGCAAGTTGCGTGTTGGCGATTTCGCTTGCGGGACCGGAGCGCTGCTGTCGGCAGTGTATGAACAGGTCGCGGCTCGTCATGCCAACGCGGGGGGCGACCCGGCCAAACTGCACCAGGTCATGATGGAGGATGTTCTCTATGGCTGCGACGTGATGCCGTCGGCCATCCACATCACCGGCTCCACTTTGTCGGGTATGCAACCCAGCGTTGGGTTCAATCAGTCCCGTCTCTACACTATGGCCTACGGTCGGCAGAACGACGGTAGCGTCAAAATCGGCTCGTTGGAATTGTTGCTGCCTTCGAAGGTGTTGACCCTGTTCAATACCAACGACCCGGCACTGCGCACCGGCAGCGTCGGTGAGGAGACCGCTACCCAGGTCAACGTGGACATCCCCGACGCAGGGTTTGATCTGGTGATCATGAACCCGCCGTTTACCCGCGCCACCAATCACGAGGGCGCCCACGCGGACGTTACCAATCCGGCATTCGCCGCTTTTGACGCAACTGAGGCAGACCAAACTGCCATGGGCGAACGTATCAATCAGTTGGGCAAGGACACCTGCTACCACGGCAACGCAGGCATCGCGTCGGCGTTTGCTGCACTGGCCAACCGGAAGCTCAAGCCCGGTGGCGTTTTGGCTTTGGTGCTGCCGCTGTCCGCTGCTGCGGGTTTATCGTGGCGGGACTTCCGCAAGTTGCTGGCTCAGGAGTACTCCGATTTGGAAGTAGTCAGCGTTGCCGCAAACGGCAACCAGATGTCCTTTTCCTCCGATACCGGCATGGCTGAATGCTTGGTGGTGGCTCGCAAGAGCTCAAATGCGGGACGGAAATCGGGTCCAGTACGGTTTGCTTCTTTGAGCCGGCGTCCTCAGAGTTTTGTCCACGCCTCAGCCGTCGCTGGCAATATCACTGGTGTCGAAAATCCTCGTGGTATTGAAGACGGACCCTACGGTGGCTCTCCGCTCTCTATAGGCGACGAATCGGTGGGAGAGTTACTCGCCGGGCCAGCTGATAACGGTCATTGGAGCGGGGTTCGCCTACTGGACGGGTCCTTGGCACAAACCGCCCATTCCCTGACGCAATCACAGTTGTGGCTGCCGGGCCAACCAAATCCCGTACCGCTGCCCGTTGTGCCTTTGGGAAAAGTCGGCCAACTCGGGCTGGTTCACCGTGACATCACCGGACCCCCTCCCAGAGGCCCTTTCGACAAGGTTGCGCCCAGCCCGACGGCGACCTACCCTGCCCTATGGAACCACAACGCCAAGCGGGAAAGCAGGATGGTTTGCGAACCGGATTCGCAACTACGCGTGCGGCAAGGGATGGAGGAGAAAGCGGCGCGGGTCTGGGCTACCGCCAGCCGTGCACACTTGAACCTCGATTTTACTTTTGGCTCGCAGGCGCTTGCAGTAGCCTTTACCAATCAACCGTCCGCGGGCGGCAGAGTATGGCCTAACGTGATGTTCGAATACGAGGGTTTTGACCGTGCCTTTGTAATCTGGTGCAATAGCACACTGGGACTGCTGTCTCATTGGTGGCACTCGAGCCGACAGCAATCCAGCAAAGCGGGCATGACCATTCGCTCTGCCGAAACCCTCCATGTCCCCGACTTCAGAACTCTCACTGAAACACAGATTGCGACAGCTGTGGCTATTTTCGACCAGTTCAGCGAGTTGGAGTTACAGCCGGCCTACCTGGCCGACGCAGACCCCAACCGCGCCTTCCTCGACCACCGCGTAATCTGCGATCTGCTAGCATTTGATGGTGAGGTATATCGTTCAGTGCGCCGACTGGCGGCCAAGTGGTGCGCTGAGCCGTCGGTTCACGGCGGCAAGCGACGTCCCAAGAAGACGCCTTACGTGGAGTGAGATCGTCGTTCCCTCGTGGATAACAGTGACAGTAATGACAGTGGGGTACTGGAACGTGGTGTAAAGGCCTTTGACGTTGGGTGGCGGACACGAAATGTCTGCCCCTGACTTCCTTGTAGCTTTACCTAGAGATGGAGCGGCGACCATGCAAGGTTTTGACCCCGGCAACTACACCGCTGTCCTTATCTGCGCCGTTATCGTTGACAATCTGTTGGCTCCTGTTTTTTTGCCAGTCATCACCGGAGCGCTGTGTGGCGGTTTCATGGCGAATATCAATCCCGACGATGGTGTGGGGCACGGGTTCAAGGCGATGCTGGTGAGTTTGGGAATAGCCGCGCTCGGGACCGTATTGATGCTGGTGGTGACCGACTACTTGCCACACCTCAATTTCAATATCTTCTTTGGCGGACTGGCGGCCGCCAACCTCTGTGGTGTGGCGGTGGCCTTCTTTCTCTGCCGCAACTTGAGCGACTATCGGAAATTTGAACATTTCGTCAACCGGCGACGGAGATAGGACGTTGCTGACACTGGTGTTGCAAA
>JAJDXU010000118.1 GCA_022823105.1 Dehalococcoidia bacterium | reverse complement strand
CCCAACCCCCTACTCAAATGACCGGAAATGAACAGAAATGAGCGGGTTTCCCGAAAAATCCCCAACACCCGAATACCCTATCCTTTATATCCTGTGCATCGATGTAAAACTCCCCCGGCAGAGGTAACCCCATGACCCTCTCCCAAATCCGTCGCGGCGTCGACGCCCTCAAGCGCCGCTTCGCTCGCGAACTCGCCATCCTCAAACTCCGCCGCATCGCCGAATCCGTCTCCGACGAATGGGACCCCTCCGAACCCCCGGAACCCGCCGACGTCATCAGGCGCATCGCCAATGCCGGCTTCCTCCTCCCCACCTACGCCGACCTGGGCCGCTACCTCAAGGACATCAGGCTACGGGGTGATGTTCCCGAGTACGAGGCCATCGTATTCAGCCTGCTGCCCTGGGCCCGGCAAGACCGCTACCGCGACTTTTTCCGCTGGGACCTGCCCGCCCCCGCACGCTAGCCGTGACCCCAACCCGGTTTGCACCGACCATTGAAAGGCACTGCGATAGAATGCCACGGCAATGGCCCCTGCTACCATGATTGTCGATTTTCACTGCCATATCGTGCCTCCCGATTTTGCAGGACGGCACACGGAACTGTCCCTCAGGGACGCGACCTACACCGCCCTGTTCCCCAACGGTCCCGGGCGGACCGCCGACACGGACGCACTGTTGCGAGACATGGACGCAACCAGTGTGGATCGCGCGGTGGTGATGGGCTGGGGCTGGACCGATCGTGAGATCGCGGCGGCGGCGAACGACTATCTGATTGCTTCGGCCCGCGCCCACCCGGACCGCCTGTCCGCTTTCGCCTCGGTGAACCCGGCCTGGGGCAACGCGGCGGTCGTTGAGGCACAGCGT
Source organism: Dehalococcoidia bacterium (assembly GCA_022823105.1). Taxonomy (GTDB): domain Bacteria; phylum Chloroflexota; class Dehalococcoidia; order Lucifugimonadales; family UBA3495; genus Bin87. The sequence continues at coordinate 2,647 of JAJDXU010000118.1, read as the reverse complement.
TGCCTGGACGCCGGCGCCGTCGGCATCGGCGAGTTGCACCCCGACACCCAGGGATTCGACATCTGCGATCCCGACGTGATCCGACCGGTTATGGAATTGCTCCGCGACCGATCCCTGCCCATCACGGTTCACGCCTCCGAGCCCGTGGGGCACATGTATCCAGGGAAAGGACAAAACACTCCCGACAAGTTGCTGCGGTTCGTGTCCGGTTTTCCGGACAATCGCATCGTACTGGCGCATCTGGGCGGCGGCCTGCCCTTTTATGCTGCAATGCCGGAGGTCCGCAAGTCGTTGGCCAACGTTTGGTATGATACTGCGGCGTTGCCGTACCTCTACAGCGCCAGCGCGATCGAAGCCAGCGTGGCAACCGCCGGCGCCGACTCGCTGCTGTTCGGAAGCGATTATCCCCTGTTGACCCAGCAACGCGTTCTGGATTATGTGCGCTCCGCCCAACTGGATCCCGGGGCGACGCACGTCATCATGGGAGCGAACGCGTTCGCGTTGCTATTTGGATCCCAAAATGGCTGAAGCCTCGGATGTCGATGCGATGGAGACGCTGCCCGATTACCTGGGCGCCGGGCTGGACATCGTCCTGATCGGACTCAATCCGTCTGCGTACTCCATGCGCGTTGGGCGCTATTTCGCCAACCCCAGGAACCGCTTCTGGGCAGCAGTGTCGGCATCCGGCTTGGCGGGCCGGTCTGTAGGGCCGGACGACGACGCCACCCTCATGGCGTCGGGAATCGGCTTTACTGACCTCGTTAAGCGGCCCACGCCCCAGGCCTCCGGACTCACCGCGGCAGATTACCGGCGGGACGCGCCCCTGCTCAAGGAAAACATCATTCGCGCCCAGCCGTTGATCGCCTGCTTTCACGGACTGACCGCCTACCGCGCCTACCTGCGATACGCCGAGAACACCCCGAACGCGGGGAAAATCGACCTGGGCAGGCAGGGACACAGCATAGGCAGCAGCCGGGTTTTTGTCCTGCCCAACCCGAGTCCGGCCAACGCCCGGTACTCCCTGGACGACCTCATCGGCTGGTACCGGAAGTTGGCAGAGTGGCGGGAGGAACTCAAAGGTGGCTGAAACAAACGGCGTCCTGCGAACGTTCATCGCGCTCCCTCTGCCCCACGAGTGGACGCAGACGCTGGAATACGTGATCGGCGATCTGCAGGACGCGACGGCCGGGGGAGTGCGCTGGGTTCGCCCCTCCGGCATCCACCTCACCCTCAAGTTCCTTGGGCCCACCGACGCCGGGACGGTGCCGGCAATCTTGGCTGGCCTTGATGAGTCGATGCGCGGTGCTCAGTCCCCGCAACTGGCTTTGTCGCGGTTGGGCACATTCCCCAATAGCCGGAATCCCAGGGTACTTTGGGCGGGCGTCGCGGGCGATTTGGATGTCCTCGAGACCCTGCACCAGCGGGTCGAAACATTGATGGTCGGCCTGGGTTGGGCGGCGGAACGACGCCCTTTCCGCCCGCACCTGACCATCGGCATGGTGAGAGACCAGGTGTCGTCATCGGACCGCCGGCGGATCGCCGCGGCCATCGAGCGCTGCTCCATCCCCAGGCTGGCGGCCTGGCGCCCCAATGCCGTGCGCCTTTACCAAAGCGAACTGACGCCTCGCGGCGCCATTTACTCCAACCTCGGTGAGGTCGAAATCTGATGGAAACCACGTTGACCAGGGTCATAAAGCCCACTGCGCCGTATGACTTCGAACTGACCGCCGGGCAGCCGAACTACTCACGGGACCAGGAATTCAAGACCGAGGATTTTGTGGATGGAACCTACATCCGCCTCCTGGACCTGGGCGACAAGGCCGTCCTCGCCAGGGTGGAATCGGTTGGGTCGGTGGACGACCCTGAGCTCACGGTGTCGTTGGCGGGGAACGGCCTCGCCGAGCATGATGCCGAGCGCGCCGGTCGGCAAATTTCATGGCTGCTGGGCTGCGATCAGGACCTGCGCCCGTTCTACGATTCCATCGCCCAGGACCCGATCCTCTCCGGCGTCGTCGAGCAGTTCTACGGCTACCACAACACCAGGACGGCGTCGGTTTTCGAGGCCCTGGTGCAGGCGGTGATGGGGCAGCAGATCGCCACGGCGGTGGCGCGAATCGTGCGCAACCTTCTGATCCAGCACTACGGCGTGCGCGAATCTATCGAGAACCGCGAATGGTACGCCTTCCCACGGGCCGAAACGCTAGCAAGAACCGAGGTTGAGGATCTCAGGCAACTGAAGCTCAGCGTCCGCAAGTCGGAGTACATCCAGGGCATCGCCCGGACGGCCCTGGAGTCTCCCGACGGGTTCGAGCACATGCACGACCTCCCCGACGACGAGGTGGTGAAGGGAATGGTTGCGCTGCGCGGGGTCGGCCAATGGACCGCCCAGTGGGTGCTGGTTCGCGCGCTGGCCCGTCCCGATGGCTTCCCGATTGGAGACCTGGCGTTGCGACGAACCGTGGCCAGCCTCTACTTTGACGGCGCGGAGATCACCGACGCTGAACTGCTGGAGTTTTCCGAGCGTTGGTCGCCGTGGCGGTCCTACGCCACCGCCTACCTGTTCGCGGCATTGAGAGCGGGACGCGTCGCCGGGTCCTGAAACTGCCCAGGCCTCGGGGAGCATTCACTAGCGGAGCATTCACTAGCG
>JAJDXU010000343.1 GCA_022823105.1 Dehalococcoidia bacterium | reverse complement strand
TGACGCCGGGCGTGAGATCGTCCATGCGCTGGTGAAACGGGCCGACGTGTTCGTGGAGAACTACACGCCCCACGTGGTGCGGAGCTATGGCCTGGACTATCCCAACCTCCGCAAACTTAACCCGAGCATCATCATGTGCTCCATGACGGGCTACGGGCAGGAGGGGTTCGCCCATAATCCCGAACACGTCTGCACCGATCCCGTGGCGCAGGCCGTGAGTGGTCTCAACTGGATCACCGGCGAGCGGGACGGCGCGCCGTACACCATCGGGGGCGGAATCGGCGACACCATCACCGGCATGACCGGGGCGATGGCCGTGGGCTACGCGCTGTTTCACCGGCAGCGGACGGGCGAGGGACAGTACATCGACCTGTCCATGATCGACAGCCTGCTGTTCCTGGACTCGCTGGCCATGCCCCACGTGGCGGCCAACCATGGGACACCGCTGCACTACCGCAACGGAGAGCAGAACACCTACACCTTTCCCATGGGCATACTGAAGGCCCGGGACGGATACATATCGCTGCAAGCGCCGGGGCAGGGGCCCAACAGCGCGTGGGGCCGGCTGTGCGAGTGCATGGGTCGGGCGGATATGATCGACGATCCCCACTACCTGACGGATGACAACCGGGTCGAACGGCGCGACGAAGTCGTGAGCATCATAGAGAATTGGCTGCAGACCCTACCGGACGACGAGGCAGCCCTGCTGGTGCTGGCCGAGGCGCGGATCTCTTCTGGGCCGGTGCTGTCGCAGGAGGATATCTGGCGGCATCCACACTACAATCAACGTGGCGCGTTCCAGCAGATTCAATACCCGGAGGTCGGCCCGGTCGGCGTGGTGTCCCCGCCGTACCGCTTCTCGGCAACCCCCGCTGCGGTGAGCGGTCCGGCCCCGCAACTGGGCGAGCACAATTACGAGGTGCTGACCCAGCGCCTGGATTACTCAAACGAGGATGTGGCTGCGTTGATTGACGCCGGGGTCTTGTATGAATCCCCGGGAGCAAAAAGGCGGAGGCTGACGAACTCTGGCTGAAGCCGCATCGCCGCTGGGTGGTTATGTCCGGCGCCGCCTGGGTAGCGGACGATTGAGCGAGGTGGCAGCGCGGGGACTCCCAAAATGGGTCCCGTAAAGTTATGGATGATGGAGATTGACGGCCCAACATCAGCACATGAATTGACGCAGCCGGCGCATGGTCGCCTTCGTTCCGGCGCCGACGCGTCGATCACTCGGCCCGTAGCGCAATCGCCGCCCTTCCTTCGGACGGCCGCCGATTCTCGGGGTGATGGTACGCGCGCGCTCGGCAGCATCCACTGCGCCGAGACCGGTGTCTCCCATTACGCCGTACCGGACGCCCACGCCGCGCCTCTTTGGATCGCAATGGAACCGGTCAAACCGATTGCATGAGGACACCCTCACCGGTCGAATCCGCCCGAGGCCGCTGTCCACGCAGGAAACGAACGCGGCCCCGGGCGGGATACGGCAGGTTTACCTACCGGCTCTGGATGAGTACCTTCAGATGCCCCGCTATGAAATCCTCTGCGGTTGAGGTGTGGACGATCTCGCGCCAGAGGTTGACGTCATCACGGTCGTTTTCCGAGGTGAGCGTCACCGTCTGCGGCGTGGACCAATCTTCCGGCGTGAAGGTCAGTCGGTTGACGCTGGCAGTGAGGAACCCCGTTGGGGAGATGGACAGGGATACCGTCACGTTCTCCTCCGGCTGCGCCCCAAGCGCCACCGTGTAGGAACCCGTGCCGCCCTCCGCGATGCTCAGGCTGTGGGAGCTGATCGCCGGCCACAGTTCCTGTCCGTTGCTGGCGAGGGTGGAGTTGTTGGTCACCGTCTGGGACGTAAAGTGTTCCAGCGGAAGACCGTCGTCTTCATCGACGATCAGGCCGGGCACGTCCCGTGCGAAGACATCGTCGTAGGCCACCGTCACCGCCATGCCGGCCCGTATCGCGCTGTCCAGGGTCAGGGTCAGGTTAGTCCCTGAAATGGCCGCATTGCGGGTATGAATGCGGTGTCCGTCCGTAAACACGTCGATTAGCGTCCGCAGGTACACGGCGGTGTCGACGCCCGTGAATGAGCCGAGGGTGCGCAGATCCGATCGCACGTTGACCGGCTCGCTGAACGTGACAATCACCTGCTGCCCATCCTCGGAGGTTCGGGCGCTGGCGAACTCCGGAGGAACGATGCCCACCAGGTGACCCGCAAACGTCACAGCCTCATGGCCAAGGAGCGGCTCATTGCCGTCAGTGTCCACGATGGAGCCGCCGTGCAGGTCCAGCGAGTTGGCCGCAACCGAGATTCCGTCGTTGTCCTCATCGCCGTCCTGTACCGTGTAGGCGAAGGCCAGGACACGGCCCGTTGCTGTCAGGGAGTAGTCCTCTCCATCCTGAACGCCCTGGAAGGTGGCCGGGACGGTCGAACTGCCGACTTGCAGGGAGATCTGGGGCGTCCCCGTTACCGTCATGTCGTGGTCAAAGCGCACCATCACCTGGATGGTGTCGCCGCGCTCGTAGGTTTCGTCGCCCCCGGGGTCGGACTCGACCCAGATGGACTCGACAACGGCCTTGCCCGCGATCTTGTGACCTTCCTGGTGATCGAGCCCGGGGTAGATCGCGTCCAGTTCGATTTCCCTGCCGGCGGAGTAGATGCTCCCGTCGTGGAAGCTGCCGACCGTGCCGGCCGGCACGGCGAGGCCGTCGTCGTCCCGATCGTGGCCCTGCACGTCGTAGCCGAATACCAGCGTGTCGGTGCCGGACCCGCTCCGATAGGTCGCCTCGGACAGGTGATCGCCGATCTCCACCGCAATGGACGGCGTGCCCTCCACCGCCACGGACGCGTCGTATTTCAACGAGATGCTGATGGTCTCCCCCGAGCGGTAGACGCCGCCTTGGGCCGCCGATGAAGTGATGGCGGTCGCGGTGACCCTGGGACGTCCGTCGACCCGATGGCCGGCCGCATCATCGATGCCGACGATGTGTCCGGCGAGAGCGTTCTCCGTGCCCGCCTGGTAGACGCGGATGGTTGATGGTTCGAAGCCGTCGTTGTCCCTTTCCATCAGAGCGATGCCGTCGTAGTCCACGTCGGTAAGCTGAACCGTGTAGGCAAAGACGAGGGTGTCGGTGCCGGACCCCCGGCTGTAGACGGCCATTCGCTCCGGATTGTCGCGGCCGTCGATGAGGAGGCGGATCTGCGGTTGGCCCACAACGTCCACCGGGTCGTCGAACTCCAGCGCGAACTCAATGGTTTCGCCGTTGCGGTAGGTGTCTCCGCCGGCCGGTTCAGAGATTATTTCGCTGGAAACCACCGTGGGAAGCGCGCCGTTTACGCGATGGTCGGGCTGGTGGGGCAGGCTGGGGATCCCCTCGTACACGCCCTGCCTTGGGTAGTCGCTCCCGATAGACCCATCCCCCCGGAAACCCTCCTGCGCGGGGACCGAGATGCCGTCCTCGTCCACATCGTCATCGTCCACCTGGTAGGTGAACACCAGCGTATTGACGGTCGGGTGGCGCTCGAAGCGAGCTATTTGTTCCTGGTCGCCAAGCTTGAAGATGAACGCAGGAGTAGGGACCACAATCAACCACCGGTCGAAGGTCAGCGTGAACTTGATCCATTCGCCGGAAACGTAGTGATCGCCGTTGGCTGGCGTCGAGGTCACGGCGATCTGCCTGACGTATGCGCTCCCGTCCACCTTGTGTCTGGATTTATTGGAAAGCGCGCCGTAGTCGGTGCGCACGTCAACCGCGTTGCCGTCGACCATTTCCACGATCTTACCGGTGCCCACGATCCCGGTCCGCTCGCCGGCGTCGTTCTCGCCACCGGCTACAACGCTTACCCCATCGGCGTCGTTGTCGCGGGCGCCCACCCGGTACCGGAAAATCAACCTCCTGGTGCCGGATCCGGAGTGGTAGGGCGCCTCAACCAACGAGTCGGCGACGTCGCCAAGCTTCAGCTGCAGTGCGATGTCGCCGTCTACCTGCACTCTCCGGTCGAATTTCACCTCAACCTCAATGTGCTCACCGGGTCGGTACGTGTCCCCGCGATCCGGTGTGGAGGCCATGGAGACTTTGGTGACACGGGTCTGGCCGAACACCCGGTAATTCGCGCCACCGACCCAGGGGTGGACGAGTTTGTTGACCGGGCGGTTAGTACGGGTCGTCACCATCCTGCCGCCGGTCAACTCCATCGACGGAACGGAAATCCCGTCAGGGTCGAAGTCTCCGGGTTGCACTTCATATTCGAAAAACCCGTAGCTCGTTAATCTTGAGTCAAGGGTGGCGACACGGTTGGCCTCGCCGGCGCCCGGGCCCAGGTGAAACCGCAGTGTGGGTTCCTCTCCCTTGAAGGTCACGGGCTCGGTGAAAACAACCTGAAAAGGGATGATGTCACCCCTTTGGAAGCCGTCGCTCCCACCGCTCCAACTGAGGTCGGTTTCATACGGGCCCGGGCCGTCGTCATCGCTGATTTCAATGGTGCATTCTCCACCAGTGCCGTCGCTATCGGCGTTTTTTGCTATGACCTTGAAGCTTTCGGTGCGCTCGGACAGATTGTCCTCCTTGGTGTAGAAGGTACGGCCCATCCGTCCGTTCCAGCTTTGAAAGCCATTGCTGGCCTGGCCTTCGTGTTCCAAAACACTGTAATCGGAAGGATCGGCGGAGCCCGCCTTCGTGGTCCAGTACACCTTCATCGTTTCCTGCCGTCAAGATATGGGTGCGGTCGACACCTTGTAGTCCTTGACCATGTGCAGCCGGAAGGTGTCGCCTTCCGAGACCGGATTGTCGTTGCACTCGATCGCCAGGCGATTCTCGTAAGCGGCTGCCGGCGCTGGCTGCTGTGCGAACACCGTCGCCACGGCGACAAGTATCGCCAATCCAACCAGTACCCGGAATTTTCCCATGCGTATCGTATTGAACGTTCGACTCATCAGAGCCCTCCCGTGAAGTTATGAAATGGGTGGGCCACACGTCCGGGATTGCAGATGGACACCTGTATGCCACGGCCAGGGGCATCCCCCACGCCGCGCGATCCAGACCCACGCGGCCAGTCGCGCACCGTCAGTGCGCGCCACAAGCCTGGCCAAGCGGGAATGGAAACGACGCCAACCAGGGGCCGTTGAGGTCCCTCTGCCTATACCCGATGCGGCCCCGTCAAGTTATTCAGCGACGGCCAGCCTACGACCCGAGAATTCTCGGGCCCAGTTTTATCTGGTGATCTTCCCCTTCAACATATTTCTTATCCTCGATTCGCCTCCACGTATCCGGAAGGCGTTGAATAACGTTGACGTGAGCCTATGATGGACGGCCCAGTCTTTGGCGATTGCGCCACTTGGATTATAACCGATCGCGTATCAAAAGTCTTCCGGACCCAATGGCAGGGCAATCGCGTCTTAATTAGATTTTTAGAATTGTGCTAATGTCCGGTGATCTGTTGAAGGTCGTGGAGGCAGGAGGACATGGCACAACCACCCAAGGCAACCATTCTCGATCATTTCGCTGAGTTGGACGATCCCCGAGTAGAACGCACCCGACGTCACAATCTGGTGGACATTCTGGCCATCGCCATCTGTGCCACCATCTGCGGCGCCGATTCCTGGGTCCATATCGAGCTCTTCGGCAGGAGCAAGCTGGCCTGGTTTCAGAGCTTTTTGGAACTGCCCCACGGCATTCCATCCCACGACACCTTCGGAGATGTCTTTGCTCGTCTGGACCCAGTGCAGTTGCAGAACTGCTTCATCTCGTGGACCCAGGCCATCGCTGAACTGCTGCCTGGTGAAGTGGTGGCCATTGACGGGAAGACGGCCCGACGGTCCTACGATCGCGCTGGGAATAAGGGCGCCATCCACATGGTCAGCGCCTGGGCTACTCAGCAGACCCTGACTCTGGGCCAGGTCAAAACCGAGGAGAAATCCAACGAGATCACCGCCATTCCCTCCGCCTCAGGCGGACTGGAGATGTTGGAGTTGCACGGGTG
>JAJDXU010000385.1 GCA_022823105.1 Dehalococcoidia bacterium | reverse complement strand
GATGCGACAAGGGCATCATCCGCAGCGACGACAACGGCGACACCTGGCACGCGGTCAGCACACCCATGGACGGCGCCGCGGTCTGGGCCATCGCTTTCGATCCCTCCAACCCCCAGGTCGGCTTCGCCGGCACCGGCACGCCGGACCCGTGCCGGATCTATCGCACCAGGGATGGAGGAGCCTCTTGGGAGCATCGTCCCTGCGAGGTGGCCGCGGAGTGCCCTGCCGTGGGTGTGCCGAGGGTTACCGGCATCGCCATCGACCCGACCAACGGCAACAGCGTCTGGGTCGGCATCGAGGTTGACGGCCTGCGCCACAGCGCCGATGGGGGCGACACCTGGGAAACGGTGCCGCACCAGGAAATTCCCAACATGGACATCCACAACGTCACCGTGACGGCCGGCCCACCTCACCGCGTGGTGGTGATGGTCAACGACGACGTTTTCCTGACCGACGACGACGGCGATACGTGGCGCAACCTGGACGTGCGCCGGAACTTCCCCCTGGGCTACCCGCGCGGCATCAAGGTCAAGGCCGACGACCCGCAGACCATATTCACCACGTTCGGCGACACCACTCCCGGTTCTACCGGCGTGGTGATGCGGTCGAACGACGCCGGCGCGACGTGGAACAGCCTGGACCTGCCGGTGGCCCCGAACACGGCGATGTGGGTGGTGAACTCGCAGCCGCAGGACCCCGATTTCCTGCTGGCGGGCAGCCGGTACGGATACCTGTATCAGTCCGCGGATGCCGGCGCATCGTGGAGCAAGTTTGACCGGGAGTTCAGCGAGATCTCGTCGGTGATGTGGTTCCCGAACTAAGTCGGTCCGTCCATCGAGGCGGGTGAGGGAGGGCCAACGATGACTATCCCTAGCAAAGCCAAAGTCGAGCCGGGCGTTTCTGATAGCGCCCGGCTGGCGCCCCTGCCTGACCCGCCTCGAAAAAACGATATGCGCCAGACCGAGAACTTTGAGCTGCGCGCCGTGATGAACACCGTCGCCCGCTTCTTTGGCGCCCTTCACGCCGATTCCGACGTGCTGGTCAGCGGCAATGGCTACGTTTGCTCCTCGCGCAGCCAACTGCCCCATGCTCCATACCCCGATATGGTAATCGCATTTGGCGTTGACCGGGCATCGCTCATCAACAACAACGGCTATGCGATTGACCGGGTGGGCAAGCCGCCGGACTTTGTGCTGGAGGTGGCCTCGGAGCACACAGGTCGCCGCGACTACACCACCAAGCGCGACGACTATGCCCGCTTGGGCATACCCGAGTATTGGCGATTTGACTACACGGGCGGCCGTTTCCACGACGCCGCCCTGGCGGGCGACCGGCTGGTCAACGGGGCGTATCAACGGATTGAGGTTACGCCGGGCGCAGACGGGGAGTTCTGGGGTTATAGCGGAGTTCTGGAACTTTACCTGTACTGGGACAATGGCCGGCTGCGATTCTATGACCCGAAAACGCGCGCTTTTCTCCAGGACCCCACCGAACTGGAGGAAGAGCGAGACGCGGAAAGGTTTGCCCGTCGCGCCGCCGAAACCCAACTCGACCGGGAACGGGCAGACCGTCTGGCTGCAGAGGATCGTGTCAGGGAACTGGAAGCCCGCCTGCAGAGCCTTCAAGACACATAGAATGCGGCCCAAACGGCTCAGAACCAGTTGGCCTTATCCACCACGTTGCGCAGTTCCTGGCCCTCGTTGAAGCGCCTGCAGTTGTCTAAGAAAAGCTCCGTGCGCCGCTGGTCGAGGTAGGGGCCGTTGCCGGCAACGTGAGGCGTGATCAGCACGTTGGGCATGCTCCACAGCGGGTGGCCGGCCGGCAGGGGTTCCACCTGGAAAACGTCCAGGCCGGCGCCGCCGATCTCGCCGGCGTTGAGCGCATCGACCAGGTCGTCAAGGATGACGGTGGCGCCGCGCCCGATGTTGACGAAGAACGCGCTGCGCTTCATGGCGCGGAACTGCTCGGCGCGGAACATTCCCTGGGTTTCCGGCGTCTCCGGCACGGTGACGATGACGAAGTCGGCGCGGGCGAGGACATCCGGCAGAGCGTCCGGCCGGTGCAGCTCGGCCAGGCCGGGTGTCGGAGCCGGCAGCCTGGGGTCCACGCCCAGCACGGTCATGCCGAACTCTGAGCAGAGGCGGGCGGCCTCACCGCCGATGCCGCCAACGCCCACGACCGCGGCGGTAGCCTCGGGCAGGTAGATTGTCTCGTAGCCCTGTCTCCAGACGCCGGCCACCTGCTGGGGGATGTACACCTGCAAGCCCCGGGCGAAGGCCAGCAGCAGCGACATGATGTGCGCGCTGATGTGGTCGTTGTAGATCTCCCGGGTGTTGGTCACCACCACGTCGCTTTCGATCAGGGACTCGTGGTAATAGCCGGCGCGCGGCCCCGCCTGGGGGCAGGCGATCCACCGCAGGTTGTGGGCGCGCTCCAGCAGTTCGGGCACGATGTCGCCGAACGCGGCGTCGGCGTCACCGATGACCTCCATGGCCTCGCCGACGGTGGGGCAGAGATGCACGTCGATGTCGGGTATTTCCTGGCGCAGCAGGTCGGGCCAGTGTTCCTGGTAGTTGGGTGGGCAGATAACCAGCTTGAATGACATGGGTTCACTCCGGGCCTGGGTGGGTTGCTGGCCGGCATTGTAACCCGATACGCCGCGAGAGGTTACCGGTAGTGAGGGAGGCGCCCGGACCGAGTTGGGCCAGACGTTCCGGGACTCGCTGCGGATCGTTGACGGTTCAGGGCGTGCCGGCCTGGATTTTTGGCAAATCGATTACTTCTGCTCAAGAACCGTGAGCCGATTTTTGACGATGCAGTGCTATTTGATTACAATTTCAGCAACGTTGGATGCAACTCAGGTTGCGAAGCATAAAACGCAGATTGTTTCCAGAATCAATTGGGAACCGGATTCGAGGTTGACGACATGGCAATCGGAGCAGCGCGCGTAATGGCGGCCGGCAAAGCGGGACTCGAAAGCCTGCCTTATTTTGTGGACGAGTTGATGGCACAGGGCATTTCGCAGCTGGCGCCGTGGGCCACCGACCACATGGAAGCAACCGGCGGCACGACGGACCTGAAAACTCTGCAGGCAAAGACGCAACCCCGTATCTCAAATGACTGGAAGGGCATCTTTGGACTGAGAGACGTGCCGCCGGGTGTCGAAATGAGGGTGGTCGGCGATGCCATACGAGTTCTGTTGCACCGGGTAAATCGTCTGGCGGTCCCCTCGTCCATTATCCTGGCGGATTCACCCGCCCAACTGGGCGCCTACTGCCGCGTGAGCATTGAGAAAGACTGTCGCGACACGTACGAAATGTGGGAGCGTTATAAGGCAGTTCACGGATTGACCGGGCAGGGACACCACCTGGCAGTGGTCATCCCATATTGCGCGGAAGGTCCGACATCCGGAACCGTCGGCATGTATCT
>JAJDXU010000384.1 GCA_022823105.1 Dehalococcoidia bacterium | reverse complement strand
AACTTCTGCAACGAGTTCTACGCCAACCACCGCATTTCGGGGTCAACCTTCCAGATCGCGCTGGAGCAGTTCGGCGCGCAGCACCTGGTGGAAATCACCGCGCTCATGGGCAACTACGCCCAGACCGCCTTCTTCCTCAACGCCTTCGAGGTGGAGTTGCCGGCTGACCGGACAGAGCCCGTCCTGCCCGTCAGTTAATTCTCCATATCTGGCCGCGTATCAAGTCCGCTCATGGTGCGGAACATCCGCCTGCGGCGGGAGCCTGCCGCAGGTCCGCCTCTGGCGGTTTGAACCATGAGCGGACGCGCAGGGCCAACGCAGCCCATTGCCCCAGGAACTTTGGCTGCCTGGTCTACCTGTCGGACGTCCGAACCATCGTCAGGGTTCTACGCACCTGATCAGCGCTGACTTCGCGAATGTCAAGTGGTCGTCAGGTATGTCGCCTATGTATCCGGTAAGACGTTCCTCGGTGGAAACTGATCTTACCTGGTACGTGATGGCGAACGCCGGCTGTCCAGAGTCATCAACCGCCACCGGCATGGATAGCCGTGCGTCGCGGCGTGGCCGTGCATCTACCGCCAGGGCGGTTGCCATTCCCGTGTCTCGGTTGGACGTGAGGATCAGCAATATACCCTCGTAACTCAGTCCACGAGCGTTTGGTATGGACGCGGACCATAAGCTTCCCGGACGCACCTCCCGTCCCAAAGCCATGGCGCGGTCGTGGTTGTCGTATTGCAATTCTCGCGCCAGCCCGTCTTTGATGTCGTCCATCTCCTCGGGCGCGGCGGTACCCAGGGAGTCTCCGATATTCGTGATGTGGACCGATTTGACGTGGCGGATGTAGGCGTGCGAGTTCGTGTCTTCAATTTCCACGGCCCAATGTACCGGGTAGTGGGGCCGCGTGCTGGTCATCGGCACTACTATGGCGATCTTCTGGTTGTCGATCAGGCTCTGTCTTCCCACTACGACTACGGGGTGATTTGCGGCTAGCTCGTGTCCTTCCTGGCTGTGACCTGCGCATTCATAGATGCGCCCGGTGGTCACTTGGGCCATCTGCCCACCTCGTCGGTGTACCCCGCATCTGCAATGGCCCGATCGCTTTCAACGGTATCCGCGTCGGGCGTTTCCTCTGTTGCGACCGGCGCCATATCGTCCACAATGGCCCTGTAGAGTGCAGTTGCCGCCGTCTCGTATATCTGGCAGGCGGCGTAGGCGTTGGCGAGGCTGATTTGTTCATCCGTCAGGCCAGCCAACCGCGAGTTCAGTAGCTCGAAATGTTGCGGTTCCGGCCACCTGCCCAGCAGGCTTGCGATGTCCTCTTGCGCTTGTGAGCACTCGCGCGCCGCGGAACGGAGGGCAGGTTTGGCGGCTTTGCCGATGCTCTCGGCAACCGTTCGAGTTATCACCCGTATCATATCGTCGTCGCATCCAGCCGTACCGAGGTATTGGATCCTCTTGTCGTTGCTCATGGGAGCCATTTGCCCGCAGTGAGCCTTGGACCGGGACACCCAGGTGGCTTCAGCAACTGCGCCCGTATGATCGCTATGTCGCTGCACGATGCCGGCGGTGGTCTCGTACGTTATGGCGGGCGGCGACGCGTTTGGGATGGTAGTCACGGTGGCTTTCCCAGAGTCTCTGGAGTCGTGGGATTGTCGAGGTTGAGTGTTCCGAATTTTACTCTCACGCACAATGGGTGGCAATGTTGTCGCAACCCAACGAGTACGGTGTCGCCGGCCGGGATACAGCACTCATGGTGCGGAACGTCCGCCTTTGGCGGGAGCACGTCGCAAATCCGCTCATGGTGAGCACGTCGAACCACGAGACCGCGTACTTGTTCAGCCTCACGCTCAACTCGCCAGCAGTTCTTTCAGTTGCGCGTCGATGAACGCCGTATCCACCGGGTTCCGGCCCGGCCCGCCGCCCGTGTGCCCCCAGATGGTGGGGATGACGCGCAATTCAGCGTTGGGCATCATGGACACTTCGATGCGGTTGTCCTCCGGCGGGAAGTACTGGTCGGTCTCCGAGGGCATCACGAATGCCCTGGCCTTGATCGACCCCAGCGCCTTTTCGAAGTCGCCGCCGTACAGCGGGTTGTCGCTGATGTCGCCGGCCTGCCACGTCGCCACCATCGCCAGGATGTTGTTGGCGTCGTTTTGCAGGTACCGGCCCTCCCACGACGTGATCAGGTAGTCCTCCAGCGACGAGTGCCCCAGGTCCAGGTACACCTTCTCCCGGTAGAACGCCTGCGACGGCGCCCAGCCCGCGTACACCCGCGCCATCGCCCGCAAGCCCTTCTCCGGCGGCGATTCGTACCAGCCGTCCTTGAAGGCATCGTCGGCGCACAGGGCGGCCTTCACGCCCTCCAGGAACACGAAATTGTGACGCGCCGTCTTTGCCGACCCACACCACGGCGCGATCCGCTCCACCATGTCGGGATGCAGCGCGCCCCAGTGGAACGTCTGCTGCGCCCCCATCGAGAACCCGCACACCAGCGCGATCCGCTCGATGCCAAACTCCTCCGTGACCAGCCGGTGCTGGAACCCGATGTTGTCGTAGTAGGTGACCCGCGGGAACCTTGCCCTCCCGTACGGCGAGGGCGTGTTGCTCGGCGAGGATGACAGCCCATTGCCAAACAGGTTGGGAATGATGATGAAGTACCGCGTCGGGTCCAGCGCCATCCCCGGCCCGATCATCGGCTCGTTGGACGGGTGCTGCGACCCGAAGAACGTGGGAAACACGATCACGTTGTCCTTGCGGGCGTTCAGTTCACCGTAGGTCTGGTAGGCCAGCCGCGCCCCGCGCAGCCGCAGGCCGCACTGTAGGTCAACGTCGCCCAGTTCGAAAATCTTGTGGTCGGTCATATATCTCCCTCGCCGGGGTTGAATACGGTCGCCAAAACCAATAGTCTGCTGCCAAGTCTAACAGCGCGGAGGTTCATCATGCTGAACAAGGTGCATCACGTGACCTACGTTGTGGAAAGCGTAAGCGATATGGCCGCGTACCTCGAGACCAACTTCAACCTCACTCCCCTACGATCCGACGAATTTACCGAGCGCGGCTTCCGGTCCATCCTCTACCAGATCGGCGACACCCTGGTGGACTTCTTTGAGCCGCTCCGCGACGACACTCCCATGGCTGAGCAACTGCGCGCCACCGGCCCCGGCGTGATGCACGTGGCCTGGGGCGTGGATGGCATCGACCAGGTATTCAGCGACCTGCAATCCAAGGGCAATGCCATGCGTGGCGACGGGCCGTCCACCAGCCCCTTCGGATACCAGACCGCCAGCATCGAGACCAGCAGTTCCCACGGAATCTACTTCCAGCTGGCCGAGGGAGAGCACAGCTAGCATGGAATACGCACAACTGGGCCGCACCGGCCTGACAGTCTCCCGGGCCGGATTCGGCGGCGGCGGCATCGGGCAGGTCTGGGGACCCACCACCGAGGCTGAAGCCATCTCCGCCGTTCACCGCGCCCTCGACTTGGGTATCACCTTCTTCGACGTGGCTCCGTCCTACGGCGACGGCAAGGCCGAGGAGGCCCTGGGCAAGGCGCTTGAGGGCCGACCGGAACCTGTCGTCGTCGCCACCAAGGTCCGGCTGCGGGCCGACGAGATGGACGATGTGTCCGGCGCGGTGCGTCGTTCGGTGGACATCAGCCTGCGACGCCTGCGCCGAGACTCGGTGGATGTGCTCCACGTCCACAACCGATTCACCGCAACCCGCGGCGAGGTTCCCGACTCGCTGTCCGGCGACGACGTGCTCGGCCCCGTGCTCGACGCCTACCGCGAGGTTCAGCAGGCCGGCAAAACCCGGTTCATCGGCCTATCCGCCATGGACCACCACGTGCCCACCATGCGCCGCATCCTGGAGTCCAGCGAGTACGACACCGTCCTCGCCTACTACAACCTGCTCAACCGCACGGCGCAGGAACCGCCGCCGCCCGGCGCCAACCTGTTTGATAACGGCCAGATCATCCCGCTGGCGAAGAGCCACGACATGGGGGTCATCGGCATCCGCTCCCACGCGGCCGGCGCCCTCACCGACGCCCTGGACCGCCCGCCGCGTCCCGGCGACACACTCATGCAAAAAGACCTCGCCAGCGCGGCCAAACTCGGCTTCCTGCTCGACGGCCCGATCCGCACGCTGTCCCAGGCCGCGATGGTGTTCTGCCTCATGAATCCCGACATTCATACCACCGTCCCCGGCGTCAAAAATATACCCGAGGCCGAGGAGACTGCCGGCTGCGTCGACCTCCCGCCAATCCTGCCGGAGCATCTGGCACGCTTGCAGGCGTTGTACGAAAACGACTTCAAAAGTTAGTTAGCCTAAAATCAAAATGGCGGTGCGACTCGCGTTGGTGGGGACAAAGAGACGATTGCAAACTTCCCGTGTTCACCGACCGATATTGGGATTCATCACACCGCGGGAATTTGCAGAACCTTGGGGGCGAGCTGTACTACGCTGCGTCGAAAGCAGACCGGGCGATGCCCAAATCCCTCCTGATCTCATGAAGGGTTCCAGTGGCCAGGTCGCGGTTGCCATGCCTTGGGACAGTGGTCCTCCGCCCGTTGGCAGGATTTAGCCAGATTTCATGGGAGCCGGAACCTTGGCGTTCGAACGTACAGCCCAGCGATTCCAGTTTGCGCCGGAGCTGGCGATAGGTCATGCCGCTACCGTCATGCTGCCTTCTGAGTTCCGGCCGACCGTAATCTCCGGGGGTAGAGGTTCACCGTTCTCTTTGCGAATTTGGAGCATCGTCTGGGCGATCTCCCGCAGTTCCTCAAGGGTTTGGGCCGGCGTATCGCCCCATGCCCGGCAACCCTGTAGCGCCGGGATTTCTGCCCGATACATCCATCCGTGGCTTTCCTCAGGTTCGTGCAGAACGTAGTCCAGTTGGTATATGCCCATCTTTGGTCCCGTGCCTCCCGTGTTCTGGGCGATCGCATTTTCTGCATTGTGCCTTGTCAGATCGGGCCCGGTCAAAGGGCCGACTTATTGGGGAGCATGCCAATCGGCCAACCCGTCAATTGTCTCATGTCGTGCCGCCGTTTGACTTGGCGCAGTCCGGCGGCTTATTGTGCCGGCGCCGGGCTCCTGGGCACAGGCGTCTGGCGCGTGGTTTTGACCTTGTCCTTAATCCTCACCCTCCAGTAGGCGGCCACCCTTGATGCGAATCCGCAACGTTCCGGTCCTGGTGGTTCTGCAGGACCGGAACTTTCAGTTCCTGTGGGCGGCCCGGTGGATCCACGAGATCTCCCGCCGCATGGAACTGATCGTGCTGGGCTACCTGATCCTGGAACTCACCGGTTCGGCTTTCCAGGTGGGCCTGATCTCCGTTTTCCTCAACGGCCCGCGTCCACCGCTGGCGCTGGTTGCAGGCATGGTCGCCGACCGATTTGACCGTTGGCGCATCCTGGTTGGGATGCACGTCGTGTACCTGTTCATCGCGTCCTTCCTGCTGGCGCTGCTGATCTACCAACTTGTCGAGCCCTGGCACGTCTTCCTTGCCATCCTGCTGCAGGGCACCGCCAAGGTGCTGGACGACCCCACACGCCGCGCTGCCCTGTTCGACCTGGCAGGCCAGGACCGCATCGCCCACGCCATGTCGCTGGAGACCATCACCAACAACGGCGGCAAGATCATCGGCCCCATGATCGGCGGGTTCATGGTGCAGTTCTACGGGTTCACCGGCGCGTTCATCGTCCTGGTGGTCCTGGACCTGGTGGCGGCGTTCCTCATTTTCAAGATGCGGCTGCCGGACGGCTCTGCCCGCATGGTTCGCGACACCGCCTTCTGGCAGGGGATCAAGTCGGGAATCGGCCATTCTTTCTCCAACAAGTTCGTCCTGGGCGTCCTGACCATATCGCTGGTGATGAACGGCATGATCCTGCCCCTGCAATACTTCATCCCGGTGGTGGCGACCGACGTGTTGAAAGTCGGCCCGGCCCTGGGCGGCGTGCTGGGCGCGGCGGATGGCATTGGCGCGTTCCTCGGCGCCATCATCATCGGCGGACGCAGCAGATACTCGTTCCACGGGCGCTATTTCGTGATCGGCGCGCTGATCGTGGGCATCGGCGTCGCCATCGTCGCCTGGTCGCCGTGGTTCATTGTGTCCTTCCTGGTGCTGCTGGGCGCCGGCATCGGCCAATCCGGATTCAGCGTCATGCAGAGCACAATCTTGCTGCTGTCCTCGCCGGCCGAAATGCGCGGCCGCATCATGGGCTCCCAGGGGTTGGTCAACGGCTTGGGACATCTCATCGGCGGCGTCGAGATTGGCGCGATCGCCCAGGCGTTCACCATCTCCATCGCCATCGGATTCAACGCCGGCATCGGCATTCTGCTCATGCTCCCGGTGATTATCCTGACGCCGTTGGTGTGGCGTCCCGTCGAGTTGTATCGCCGCCCCGAAACCGTTGCCTGAACTCTTCGTGGTGAAAATTTGGCTCGCGGCTGCGAACCCATCGGTCTCACAAACCGGCAGGCGTACCGGCCGCAGCAAGTCGTAACCCGCGCCGGCGGTCCAACGCCGTTTGACTTGCGCCGTCCCGCCGGCGTAACGTGCCGTTTCAGGTGCGCGGACGGCGGTACGTATGGGGCAGCCCCAAGACGATAATTTCCGGCGATCCCGCGCCCCGTAAAGGCGGCGCTCCCTTGATGCGAATGCGCAACGTCCCGGTTCTGGTGGTCCTGCAGGACCGGAATTTCCAGCTCCTTTGGGCGGCGCGGTGGATCCACGAGATCTCCCGGCGCATGGAACTGATCGTGCTGGGCTACCTCATCCTCGAGCTCACCGGCTCGGCGTTTGCGGTGGGCCTGATCTCCGTTTTCCTCAACGGCCCGCGCCCGCCGCTGGCCCTGGTGGCCGGCATGCTCGCCGACCGCCTGGACCGCTGGCGCATCATGGTGGGGACGCACGTCGTTTACCTGTTCATCGCCGCCTGCCTGCTGGTGCTGCTGATCTACCAGTTGGTTGAGCCCTGGCACGTTTTCCTTGCCATCCTGTTGCAGGGCACCGCCAAGGTGCTGGACGACCCAACCCGTCGCGCCGCGCTGTTCGACATCGCGGGCCAGGACCGCATTACCCACGCCATGTCGCTGGAGATGCTCACCAACAACGGCGGCAAAGTCATCGGTCCGATCATCGGCGGGTTCATGGTGCAGTTCTACGGGTTCACCGGCGCGTTCATAGTCCTGGTGGTTCTGGACGTTCTGGCAGCGTTTTTCATATTCAAAATGCGCCTCCCCGAAGGTTCGGCCCGCATGGTACGGGACACCGCGTTCCTGCAGGGGATCAAATCGGGCATCGGCCACTCGTTCTCCAACAAGTTCGTGCTGGGCGTGCTGTGCATATCGTTGATCATGAACGGTATGGTGTTTCCCCTGCAGTACTTCATCCCCGTGGTGGCCACCGACGTGTTGAAAGTGGGCCCGGCCCTTGGCGGCATATTGGCCGCAGCCGAGGGCATCGGCTCGTTCCTGGGAGCCATCGTGCTCGCCGGCCGCTCCAGATTCACGTATCACGGGCGTTACTTCATCATCGGCGCCCTGATCGTCGGCGTCGGTGTGGTGATTATCGCGTGGTCGCCCTGGTTCATGGTGTCTTTCCTGGTGCTCCTGAGCGCCGGGATGGGCCAGTCGGGATTCAGCGTCATGCAGAGTTCCATCCTGTTGCTATGCTCGCCGCCCGAAATGCGCGGCCGCATCATGGGCTC
>JAJDXU010000004.1 GCA_022823105.1 Dehalococcoidia bacterium | reverse complement strand
CGTCGGGGGACGTGCTGCGGCGGCTGCACCAGGTGCTGTTCGCGCCGACCCAGGCGGAACTGGTGGCGCCGGTGGAGCTCAAGGTGATGGGCTGGAAGAAGGACGGCCGCAAGGGCGTTGTGGTCAAGGGCGCCGGCGGGCCGCACAGCGGCCGGAATCCGGGCGGCGGCACGGTGCGCATCGGCGGGCGGGTGCCATGGGGCGCCGAGGTGGAATATGCTTACACGAGCGGCTACGACAGCCAGGGCCGGCTGTCCGTCAACCACATCGTCGACGAGCGCGGCTACGGCGTGGTGCTGAATAAACCGGAAGCGGATGCCACCTAGAAAACGCGGAGGGGAGCGCACCTGCTGGTGGTGCGCTCCCCTCTTGCCGCCAGGTTTGCAATTCCTTTTGCGTTCAGGGCACTGATCCGGCGCCCCATGTATCTAATCGGTGAACAGGCGGCCCAGGCCGAAGTCGCCGGCCAGGCTTTGCAGCTCCATCATGTGCTCCCCGTTGGGCCGCGCCAGTCCGCTCTGCCAGCGCCACACGGTGTGGGGATAGACGCCCAGGCGGCGGGCAATCTCGGCCCAGGGCAGCCTCGACTCCTCCTTGAAGCGCTTCAATCGCTGCGGGAAGTCGGCGGTGAAGTTCCTGCTTATAGTGCTTATCGTGTTGTGGTGAATCCGCTGTCTCGGCATTGCCGGCTTCCTCCAACAAAACGTGGGGGCAGGCTCCAGCGGTCCGAATGCCCTCTGTTCTCCGGCAACTGGGCCGGGTTCCCCAATCCGCGTGTCGGCAACCGGCTGATCGAGGACGGCCGGAGGGAATGCCCTGCCTTCCGTCATGGAAATCAAGGGGATTATAGTGAATTTCAGCCAAACCGTCATCGGGATGATACGCTCCGGGGGCTCCAACACAGGGGGAACACCGTGAGCATACGGAGTTGGCTGTATCCGATAGGGAAACTGATGGGAGACTGCAACGCGGTCCGCAAGGGCAGGATCGGGCAGCGGCTCACCCAGGCTCAGGGCCGGTTCACCCGCGTAGATGAAGGGCAGCCGGGCCGAGGCGTCTGGGATTAGCGCGCGTGAGAATGCCATGCCTCCAGGGCAGCAGCGAGACGGCTCCGCCGTCATCGGGCAGGTGTCATTGCCCGATGCGGCCGGGCTGAATACCCGGCAGGGATGCTCAGGATGACCGTTTCGGGCGACGGCGGTAACCACACGGCGAGGGAAGAAACACCCGCTCCCCGGCTTCTCCGGTTACAAGATGAACTTGCCTGCGCCACCAGCCACGACGGGCGGAAGCTCATGGCGGTGAACCACCTGGTGGACGAGCGGGGCTGTTCCGCAATGCTGAAGCAGCCCCGGACCAACGGCTAGAACAAGGAACTGACCACGGCCAGGACTTCCGCGGTCTTGGCTGCGGTCAGGCGGGCGATGGTATTGCCGAATCTGCTTTGGGCAAAGGTAGCCAGCCGGTCCGGGCGCACCTTGCTGTCCGGGTCCAAACTTCCGGCCACCAGATCAGCCGCACTGATGGGTATTGCTCTGCGGTGCGGTATCGGGCTTGTCGTCACGGGACAAACTATCCAGTCTGCATATCTGCCATCGCCTACATCGGCCAGCAGGACAGTCGGACGATCTTTCGCATCAGCACTGTCGGCATAAGGAAAGGGTAAAATGACAATATCGCCAACCATGGTCAATCTCTTTGCTCCCGAATATCGGGCAACGCGGCTAACCATGCCTGATATTCAGGATCATCATCGGATTCATCATAGTAGGAGTTAAAGGCTTCCAGCGCCATGGTCTCCCACTCGCGCTTATCACGGTCTCCTGACACCACCAGGTACTCCCCATCCCAGTACGCCATGCTCCCCACAATCTCCACCGTCTTCACGCTGACCGTGCACACCCGCAGCAGCAGGTCAATCACCCGTTCCTTGTGGTCGGCGAACCGGTAGGTGTTGAACCGCGCGGCGATGGTGGGGTCCCGGGGCTTGCGCTCTTTGTACTGGTCCAGAACCCACTCCAGGGCCGAGCGGCTGCCCAGTTGGTAATCCCACGCTTCCGAGGGGACGCCGGTGAGGGTGGTCCGGTCGTCCAGGATGATGGCCCCCTTTTCCTTGTCGGCCCGCAAGATCACCCGCCTGAGTTCGCCTTCCAGGTCAACCCGCTCCAGGGTATAGGGTTCCGCCTGCTCGAACCCGATGTGCAGGTCAAGCAGTTCCCTGCCCATGTTCCGCCAGACGTGGAAGTCGTGGTAGAAGGGCAGGCGGGGAAACTCCCGCAGCAGGTCCGTCCGGTAGTCGTGGCGGTACACCGGGTCGTGGAGCACGGCATAGGAATAGGCGAAGATGTCCTCGGCGGTGATGCCCGCGGGCCCGGCCAGTTCCTCGAATGCCTCGCCCCACTTCTTGCGGTAGTGGTTGTTGAACTGCCGGATGCCCCATGCGGTGATGTTGCAGACCTTCTCGCCATCTTCTGTGTAGCGGTACAGGGGCAGGCATTGGGTGTCCCCGGTGTAGTGGAAATCGGTAGGCTGGCCAGCGCCCAAGACGTAAAAGGCTTTGCCATTCACGGAGAAATTGATGACCTTGTTGGCCTGCTTCAAATCCGGGCCAAACATTTCGTAGTGATTTCTCGTCAACCGGTCATTCATTGCAGTATCGGCGACGTGCCACTTGAGAACGAACGGACGATAGAGCGACCGTACTCGATTGCCGTCGTTGTAAACGATGCGTTCGCCCCGTCGAAAATAGTCGCGTAGCGTGCTGCTCCACTTGATGACCGGATCATACGAATCGTCGTCAGCGTCCAGGAATCCGTTGTAGGTATCGGCGAAAAAAAGCGCCTTATTTCGCAGGTTGGCAACCTCAAAGTCATACACCCAATCATCGCGGTTGGACTTGACGGCGTTGGCAAACAGACCAAATACTGCCTGTTCATCGGCGGCGGTTTTGGCGAACTTGGTCTCCCGGTTGGCCAAGGGCAGCAGCGTCTCGAAGTCGCTGTGGGATTGGTTCAGCCAGTCGTTGCGCTTGTCCGGCGCAATGCTCTCAAAGTCAATCCCGTCAATGGCGGCATCCCGGAGGTAGGCCAGCTTGTCCTTGGCCAGTTCCGCGTCCTCCCGCCTTGCGTAGTGAATGCCGCACTGCCCCAGCCTGGCTTTGTCCCTCACAAAGAACCCGACGGCGACACCGGTCTGGATGCCGAAGACATTGTGCGTGGTGCCTGATATTTTCGGATTGCGCCGCACGTCAGATCCCAGATCCAGAACATAGATGTCTGTAAACTCTTCCGCCGCCACCTTGCGGAACCCGTCGTCCTGCCGGGTGTCCAGGTAGGCCCGGTTGGTGATAAATCCGATTATCCCATCGTCGTCCAGCCTATCGGACGCCCAGCGGATGAAACGCTTATACATGTCGTACTGGTGCGTTCTTTGGGCCGTCCCTTCCTGGACGTAGGTTTCGCGGATGCGACGGTCTATGCCGGCATACTCCCGGTTGGCTCCTCCGTCGCCCCACAGCGTAGCGCTGTCGTTGTACGGCGGGTTGCCAATGATCACGCTGATGGGCTTTTCGTTCTGCTCCTGCACC
>JAJDXU010000183.1 GCA_022823105.1 Dehalococcoidia bacterium | reverse complement strand
CCTTAACACGCCTTCGCGGCACAAATGGCATATCTGCCAGGGAGTGCCGTCGGGTCCGGTTGCCGGCGATGCGCCAGTCGGCGATTTCTTCACTTTTGGTATCCCCGGCCAAGTGGGCGCCCCAACTTAAACGGCACTCATTGTAAACGGCACTCATTGGGGCGCCGGCGTGTCTCACAAGGAGGAATGACAATGCCACAGAAGACCTACGATATCGTTCTGTCCAGTCCCTTTTCCAACTACGACTTCTTCGCCCACAAGATGCGCGAGCTGTGCGGCCAGATGGATTTGACGTTCTTCCTGGCCGACGACGTTTGGGTGCATGAGTTCCTGGGCAAACTGCGAGCCAGGGACATCGCGGTACGCGCCATGCTGGACTTGACCGCCAACCAGACCGATCCAACCGACGTTTATACCCAGCTGGCCTATGAAGTCACCAGGCAGGGCGGGACGGTCATTGATGATCCTGAGCTCACCGCCTTCTCCGCGCACAAGGCTAAACTGCACGAACTGCTGGTGCAGCACGACGTGCCGGTTCCCGACACCATCATGGTGCCGCGCGAGGAGATTGGCAGATTCCGCGTGACGCGGGAAGTCCGTGACCGTCTTGGGGTCCCCTTCGTGGTCAAACCGGCCTGGGGCGATTCGGGTGTGGGAGTGATTGTGGATGCCACCTCCGAGTACGACCTGGAGCAATCGCTGGAGCAGGCTCCACACTCGGATACCTTCCTGCTCCAGAAGAAAGTGAACATGAAGCCCCTGGGCGGGCGTATGGGCTGGTTCAGGCTGTACCACATTTGCCGGGAGGTCATCCCCTGCTGGTGGGACCCGGTCACCCACGAATACCAGATGGTTTCGCCGGCGCAGATCAAGCGCTTCCGACTGCAGCCCCTGCGGCGGATCATGCGCCAGATCGCCCAGGTTTCGCGCATGAAGAAGTTCAGCAGCGAAATCTGCCTGCACGACGACGGCAAGTTCTACGCCGTGGACTATGTGAACGCCGACCCCGACATGAACCCGCGATCGTTCTACGCCAACGGCGTCCCCGACGAGATCGTGCGCCACATCGTCTGGCTGCTGTTCTACGAGGCGATGCAGGTGGCCAAGCGGGGACACGGCTTCTTTGACGATGAGTTGGAAGCCTCCGAAGCCTCAGCCAACTGGCTGGAGCAACGACGCTCCGAGCAACGTGACACGGTGGGCCGCTGAACCGACCACGACGCTACGACCCGTGCGCGGGAGACCCAAGCGCCCGGGTTCAGATTACCGCGTTGTCGTGACGCTCCGGGCGCGGCAGCGGAGAGCGTGCGCCGCACCCGGAGCGTTCGCAGTAGGGTTCGATATGTCTGCCCTTGGGGAAGGAGTCCCGATATGGTGGAACCGGCAGCTTACCAGCAAACCATCATCTCGACGGATGAGGCCACGGTCATCGCCCGGGAGGTGCGGAGGCTGATCAGGAACGGCGAGGAGCAATCGGCGTGGGAACAACTGCGACGCCTGCATCCCGCCGACATGGGCAGCATCGTGGCGACCCTGCCCCGCAACAGCAGGGAGGCCATCGTGGCGGTGATGTCTCCCGACGCCGTGGTCTGGATGTTCCGGCACATGAACCCGGTTCAGGCCGCCCGTGTGGGCACCCGCCTGGGAACGGGCGTCCTCTCCGCCGCGCTCACGCAGGTGCATCCGAGGTCGGCGGTCGACATTCTGCGTCGCCTGCCCAGGGCGCGGGCGCGCGAAGTGGTCGAGGTCATCGGGGGCCCGCTGGAGGATGAGCATGTTGAAACTCCCGAACTCGACACTGCGGGGGCGTTCATGGTCACCCATTTTCCCGCCGTTGCACAGGCCGGCCGGGTGGAGGACGCCCGAGAGAGCCTGCGGGAGCTGGAGGGAAACGGTCACAGCTTCACCCACGTATTCGTTCTTGACGAGGGGCAAAACCTGGCGGGTCAGATCAGCATGATCGACCTGGCGATGTCGGCGGACCAAACGTCCGTTGATTCGTTGACGTCGCCCATCATGGCCCCGGTATCCGCGGATACCCCTCGCGAGGAGTGTGCCCGGCTCCAGCGCCACTACAATTTGACCCAACTGCCGGTGGTTGACGATGGCAAGCTGATCGGTGTGATCCCCGCCACCTACCTCCTGAGCGCCTCGGTCGCCCAGGACACTGAGCAGATTCTCCAGGTGGCGAACGTGGCCGGCGACAGCGCCGATGGGCCACTGCTGGGCTCCATCCGCACGCGCCTGCCCTGGCTCACCATCAACCTGGGCACGACTTTCCTGGCGGCATTCACCGTTTCGCTGTTCGAGTCCACCCTGGCCCGCGTGGTCGTGCTGGCCGCGTTCCTCCCGGTGGTGGCTGGCCAGGGTGGAATCGGCGGCACGCAGACTCTCACTCTCATCGTGCGTGCCATGGCGCTGGGAGAACTGGTTGGCATGCGGGCGAGACGTCTGCTTACGCGCGAGTTGATACTCGGCCTGATTCATGGGGTGTGGCTGGGCGTGTTGGTGGCGGTCATCGCGGCGTTGTGGAAGCAGAACCTGGGACTCGCGCTGGTGTTGGGCATGGCCATGCTGGGCAACATGGCCATGGCCGGCGTGGTTGGCGCGGGGGTGCCGCTGCTGTTGCGGCGCATCGGTATCGATCCGGCGGTGGCGTCGGCGGTAGCAGTCACCACGGTGACCGACGTGTTCGGTTTCCTTCTGTTTCTGGGCATAGCCAGCATCGCCATCAACCTGATCGTGTAGGCGAACCGCCATGTTCGGCTTCCTTCGCCCCAGCGCCACTCTGTGCCAGCGGGAAGTTCAACGCAGCCTCAGGCTGATGCGCTGGGATGGCGTGCTCGGCGGCGCCATGTTCAGCCTGGGCAGCGGCGGGTTCATGGCCGCCTATGCGCTGGCCCTTGGCGCCAACAACCTCCAGGTGGGCATCCTGGCCGCCCTGCCGCCGGTTTCCCAGGTGGCACAGCTTCCGGCCGTGCTGGCCGTGGAGCGTTATCGCGCCCGCAAGGCGATCGGGCTGCCCTCCTGGTTCCTGGCGCAGTTTATGTGGGTGCCCATCGCAGCGGTGCCATTCGTTCTGGACACGCCGGGACCGCTGGCGATCTCGGCGGTGATCGTTTTCCTGGCACTGCGGGGGCTGTTCACTCCGGTATGGGTCACCGCTCAAACAAGCTGGATGCGGGACCTGGTCCCCCGGGAGATGCTGGGCCGTTTTTACAGCACTCGAATGGCGCTGATGACGGTGGCGGTGGTGTTGGTGGGTCTCGGCGGGAGTTTCTTCGTTTCGTGGTGGCAGGGATTTGCGCCGCCGGACCGGTCCATATTCGCGTACTCCATCCTGATGTTGGGAGGTTGGCTGATCTTCGGGTTGGTGGGCCCTGCACTGGTTGCATTCAGCCGCGAACCGCTGATGCCGCAGACCGCGGAGTCGGACCGCTCTGCGCTGGAGATAATCCTGGAGCCGCTGCGAGACTCCAATTTCCGGAGTCTGTTGCGGTTCCTGCTGTTCTGGAACTTCGCCCTGAACCTGGCGGTCCCATTCTTCGCCGTGTACATGCTCACACGCCTGGGATTTTCGCTTCCCATGGTCATCGGATTCACCATGCTGAGCCAGGTGTCCAACGTGCTGTTCGTGAGGGTTTGGGGAGCGATGGCCGACCGACTCGGCATCAAAACGGTGCTCTCACTGGCGGCGTCGCTGTATCTGCTGGTGATCATCGGTTGGGTGTTCACCACGAACCCGGACCGGCATTTTCTCTCTGTTCCGCTCCTGGTAGCGCTGCACGCATTTGCGGGCGTTGCAGCCGCCGGTGTCCTGCTCACGGTGCAGACGATCGCGCTTAAGACCACCCCTGAGGGTCGCGCCACGCCGTACATCGGCGTTGCGGCGGTTGCCACCGGACTGGGTTCTGGAGCGGGACCCATCGTGGGCGGTGCGCTGGCGGACTACTTCACGAACCATCTCTTCCGCGTCGATTTGAGCTGGACTTCATCCGGAGGCGTTATCGCATTGCCGGCCGTCGCCCTGACTGGCATCGACTTTCTATTCGTGATCTCGTTCATCGTCGGCGCGGCGTCGCTCAACCTGCTGACCCGGCTGCAGGAGGAAGGCGCGGCGGACCGGGAAGTCGCCATGCAGGAGTTGATGGCCGGAATGACGCCGGTAATGCGCGCAGTGAGTTCGGTGCCCGGGGTCGAGGCGCTTTCAGCAGCGTCCTACGGATACATCCGCCGCATTCCCGGGGCCGAGGTCGCGCTGGGCGTCATGGCATACGAGCTCGCGTCTTCAACCCGGGCCGCCGTCACATCGGCCGGTCGCGGCCGTCGGCTGGCAGCGGAGGTGGAGGATCGTGTGAGCCAGGCGCTGGCCCTGGCCATCGACGGCGTCGAGAATGTTGGCGAGCACGGAGTTGAACTGGCTCAGTATGCTACCCGCGGCGCGATGCACGCCGGGGAAGGATTCGTGGGCCAGTTCGAGCGGGTCACGCGCGCCTCGGTTACCGGAGCGTTGCGCACGTTGGCCAGCACGTCGGTGGATCCGTTGGACGCTTTGCACGGCGCCGGCTACGGCAGCATACAGGGGGCCCTGGAGTCGGACCAGGACCTCGGCGACATCGCTGGCGCCGCGATCGCGGCGGCCCGTCAAATGGCGTCGGAGCTGGGAGTTGACGAGGATGCGGCCGCGGCGGCCATGGCCGGCGGGATCATCAGCGCGGCGTCCGACGCCGGAGGCGAGGCGCTGGCTACCGTCCGCGGGGTTTTGCCCGACGATCTGACCAGCATCGGCCCTACTGAGACGTGAAACGAACCGGTGGCGCGCCACCGATTTCGCAAAGCCCTCAACAGCCTCCGCGGCCTTTCGATGCGTCGGTTGTTGATGCGTCGCCGGGCGGCCCTGACGCTGCCTGAACCGCTCGCCGCGCGCGTGGCGACGCGTGCGGTTCGGGCGCTACGGGGCAGGCAGCCTCGATTTCTACGTGCTGGAGGCCGCAGTAAGTTCGCGTATGGCTGAGACCGTTTCCGGACTGGCCGGCTTGCCCATCTCGACGCTCTTCACGGCATCGTAAGAGCGCAGCACCTCTGCCATCACATCCTCGTCCGATCGGTCGATGTCGATGGGGATGCCCACCTGGGCCCAGGACGTGTGGCCGGTGAGCCAGAAGATCTCGGTGGGGTTGTTCTCCGGGTCGCGGAAGTAGCAGCCGATGGCGCTGGCGTGGGACACGATGCGGTCGATCTGGTAGCCGCGTTCCACGATTCGGCGCTTGAAATCGCGGAGATCGTCCAGGGATTCCACTCGCATCGAAATCTGCTGGATCCACTGCGGGTCTTCCAGCGAAGGCCGGCCGTTGATCAGCGCGATCTCATGGTCGCAGGCCTCGGGGTCCGCGCTGAAGAACGCGCCCAGCGGGCCGACCTTGGTGAGGGTCATGCCCATGAAATTCTCATAGAACTCCATCATCACGTCGAGGTCTCGAACGTAGAATCCAATATGGCCGAGGTTGGCGACTTTCGCTGGCATGGTCATCTCCTCCGTTTGTTCGGTAAGGCTCATTATGCCGCGTCGCCATGTTCCGTCAACCGTTGCGGTGGGCGTCGCGGTTGCCGGATATGTTCCGGCCCATTCCGGGCCGTTGGCAACTGCACAGGCATCCGCGTTAGACCCGTCGCCGCGCGACAGGCCCGCCGCGGGCGGTTACAGCAAGCGGCTCCCCTGGCATTGGAGAGCCGCTTGCCCGAATGTCACGCTACGAGTTCAGGGCGATTGGCCGGCCCTGGCATCACCGGCCCTGGCATCAATCGTCGCGATCGCATTCACAACGTGTCGGCTACGACCCGTCGGAAGGGGCCACCGCCGTCAACACCGCCGACGGTTCGCTTTCGCCAACCTCGTTGACCGCGATAACCCTCATGTCGTACGACTGGCCGCCCTCCAAATCCCTTATGACGTAGCCGTGGGTGGCGTTGTCCAATGGCTCCACGCTGGCCTCGGCAACGTCGGCCGGGGTGTCCCAATTCCCGTCCGACTGTTTCCACTGCACTTTGAACGCGGTCAACTCATGGTAGTAGTCGTCCAGGGTGTGCGGGCGGTTCCACAGCAGGACCAGCGTGTTCGGAGCAGAGTGGGTGACGGGAATCCTAAGGTAGATGGGCGGGCCCGGCGGCTGCGGTTCAGGGTCACCGGTATCCTCGATCCGCAGGTACAAGGACGCTCCCTGCGCGCCCTGGCCGGAGGGGAACCATTGGTTCAGGCCGGGCGCATACCACCGGAACAGCAACCTCTCGTTGCCCTCCAGGTCGTCGTACACCGCTCGGGCTTCACTGAACGGCAGTGCGACCTCGTTCACAGAAAGGGTCCAGTTTGTGTAATACCCCGTGCCGGCCAACCCGCCCCGCAGCCAGAACCTGAGCGATGCCCGTTCCGGTATGGCGAACGGCGGTTGCGCCTCATCACCCGGCAATACCCGGGTAGTCAACATAGAATTCGTGATCCGGTGATCTACTCCGTCTTGCTGGAAAACGGCTTCGTCGAGATCGACCAACCGCAATTGGTACGGGTTGACCTTGTCAAATTCCAGGATGCCGCACCAGATGACGTCGCAGGCCTCGGCAACCACGACCGTCACCTGGTCGATTTCCACCGCTGCATAGTCGCCGTCAGCCTGGTGCGAAAGAGTGCGGTAATCGGCTTCGTCATCGGCGTCCACGTGGGTCGTCACAGTAACGTCCTGAGGGTCGCTCCAGTTGCCGGGGGTAAACGTCAGCGTCAGCGGATCCACTTCGAACTCAGCGTCGGTCGTGGCGCCGATGGTGACGGTCACATCGGCTGACGGCGCAGAGTCGAGCCGGACCGTGTAAGTCGCCGTTTGGCCCTCGTGAACG
>JAJDXU010000110.1 GCA_022823105.1 Dehalococcoidia bacterium | reverse complement strand
CCTTAACATCCAAAACTATCTGGCTGAAGAGGTACTAGGATACAGACCGCCCGCCGTCTACATTACAAACTTGACATTGTTATCCTGTACCGCTTGCGTGCAGAATGATCGAACGGCAAATGCAGCCCAAGGGGAAACAAGAATGAACCCAAACCTGTCGGAATCGCGCTATACGAGATTCGTGGGAATTGTAGTCGCCCTGGCATTGGCCGGCTGTCAGCCCGGCGCGGACGCGGGCGACGCCGGTGAAGCCATGGCGCCGGAGGCCGACGCGGCCGCCGCAGTCGCCGATTCCGGGCCCGCCGAGGCGGCGGCCGCCGCGGAAACGTCGCCCGCCATGCCCCCGGAAGCCATCCCCCTGTTCTCCACCGAGCACCTCGCCCGCAAAAGCTCATACTACGTCGGCGGCGACTACGTCGGCGATCCGCCGGTGATGGGCGGGCAGATGTACGTGGATGTGTGGGAGCCCCCCGAAATTACCCAGCCCTATCCCATCGTCTTCTTCCACGGCAACGGCCAGACCGGCGTGGACTGGCAGCAGACCCCGGACGGCCGCCCCGGCTGGGCCTACTACCTGCTCGAGCAGGGCTACGTCCTCTACATGGTCGACTACCCCGCACGCGGCCGCTCCGCCTACCTGCCCGGCGGCGAGCACGGCGACCTGGGCATCCGCACGGCAGCTCAGCTCCAGACCATCTGGACCAACGTGGACGAGATGGGTGATTTCCCGCTGGACCAGAATCACACCCAGTGGCCGGGCGAAGGCAAGCCGGGCGACCCGGTCTTCGACAACTTCATCAAGACCCAGGTGCAGTTTGCAGGCCAAAGCACGACGCTGGCCCGCTACGCCGCCATCGAACTGCTGGAGCAGATCGGCCCGGTCGTCCTGCTGACCCACTCCCAGGGCGGCGGCGTGGGCTTCGGCGTCACCGATGCGGTACCGGACCTGGTCGAGGCCCTCATCACGGTGGAGCCGGGCGGCCCGCAGATCGGGCGCGTCAACAATGCCGAGGTCGCCTACACGGGAGCGCCGGCCAACGCCTGGGGCCCGGTCAACTACCCGCTGACCTACGACCCGCCCGTCAGCGATCCGTCCGAGCTTGTGACCTACCTGGAAGAGGAGGGCGACCAGCCAGGCGAGGTCCCCTGCTACCTGCAGGAGGAGCCGGCACGCCAACTGGTCAACATGGCCGGTGTGCCGGTGCTGTCGATCTCGGCAGACGGCACCTATCACCGCGTCTTCGACGCCTGCATCCCCAAGTGGCTGAACCAGGCGGGCGTCAGAACCGATTTCGTGCGGCTGGAGGACGTCGGCATCAGCGGCAACGGCCACATGATGATGCTGGAACTCAACAGCGACGACATCATCGCGTACATCCACGAGTGGATTCAGGACAACGTCGAATAACCGCGCCATGACGCACTGTACAAGGGAGAGCCGGTAGAACCGGGTCAACGGTCGAACAACCGCACCCGCCGGGGTCGGTTTCAAGGGAGTCAAGTCATGAATTATCGTTTGTTGATCGCTGCCGTCGGCGCTTGCGGGTACGTCCTGTCGTGCGGCGCGGCGTTAGCTCAGGGCTTCGCGGCCGTACCCGGTCAGAAGGGCGGCCAGGACATGTTCGGGCCCTACGAGGTGGTCCCGGACTGGCCCCAGGATCTGGCCGTGCTGCCCGGCAACGAAGACTGGACCTGGGGCGCGGGGCAGAGCGTCTTTGCCGAGTCGCCCGACCGCGTTTTCCTCCTGCACCGCGGCGAATTGCCCAATATCGAGCGGCCGTCCGCCAGCATCTACCCGGAAGTTGGTCCGGCGCTGTCCTTCCCGGTGGCCCAGGTGCCCTGGCGCAATGCCTCGGTGGGACCGCGCGCGAGCCTGCCCGGCGCGCTCGACGGTAACGACGATGATCGTGGCGAATACGGCGTCGACCACCGCTGGCAGCACTGCCTGGTGGTTGTGAACCGCGAAGGCGAAATCATCGAAACCTGGACCCAGTGGGATTCGCTGTTCCGCCGCCCCCACTACGTGACCATCAATCCATACGACCCGGAGAAACACGTCTGGGTCGTGGACGACTACCGTCACGCGATCTTCAAGTTCACCAACGACGGTTCGGAACTGGTTCAGACCCTGGGTACGCCCAATGAGCGCGGCGATGACGAGTCACACTTCTTCCGCCCGACCTTCATGGCGTTTCTGGACGACTCGTTCTTCGTCGCCGACGGTTACGCCAATACCCGCGTGGTGAAGTTCGACAGCGAAGGCAACTACCTGATGGATTGGGGCGAAGCGGGCGATGCGCCCAACGAGACCCGTCCCGGCTACATGAACAACGTCCACGGCGTGGCGGTTGACGTGCAGACCCGCCGGGTCTTCGTGAACGACCGCGCCAACAACCGCGTGCAGATTTTCACCGAGGACGGCGAATACCTGGACGAGTGGAGTTTCGGCCCCGAGCCCACCGACATCCACCTGTTCTATATCGGGGCGGACAACGTGCTGTGGGCGGCCGACCGGGCCACGACCAAGATTCTCGGGTACGACCTGGAGGGCAACCTGCTGTATTCCTGGGGCGTCTTCGGAGACTTTCCGGGCGGCCAATGGGGCACTCATGGGTTGAGCGTCGACCAGGAAGGCAACTTCTACATTGCCGAAGTCGGCAATGGCCGGGTACAGAAGTTCGTTCCCAGGCCCGGCGCGCGTCCCGAAACGCTGGTGGGCAGGCCGGTCTATGCGGCCTGGGAATAGCGGCAGGCGGATTTCAACAGGTCCGGGCAGTCGAGCGGAGAATAGCGGGCGCAAGCGTGCATGGGCGGACTACCGACAGCAAAATACAGTGAATCATCCCCGCGGTTGGGTTGACTGACGCGAAGGAGACGACGAATGACAGACCAGATTCAGGTTCGGAGCATAGGTGCCGCGGCGGTAATCGCGGCGTTGGCCGGCGCTTCCCAGGCGCAGCAACCGCCCGACGAAATCTCCATGATGTCCATGGGCAACGTCGC
>JAJDXU010000030.1 GCA_022823105.1 Dehalococcoidia bacterium | reverse complement strand
AGCAGGCTGAATACGATGGCCTCGGACTCGGGGACGCCGCCCTGGCGTATGGTGTCATCCAGGTAGCGGCGAAGGTTGGCGAAGGTGGGCAGGCGGAAGCCGGCGTCAGCGATGCGCGCGATGACGTCGGCGGGCTCGGGTGGTTCGTCGGGATTCCAGTGGCTAGCGACGGATTCGGCGATTTGGCAGAGTTTGATGATGGCGAGTTCGCGGGCGAACCTGCGCTTGAGGACGTTGATGCGACGGCGGATTTGGGAAAGGGTCATGGGGTTGCCTCAAGAGTGAGTTTTACATCGATGCACAGGATAGACAGGATTGAGTGTTGGGGATTTTTTGGGAAATCCCGCTCGTTTCCGTTCATTTCCGGTCATTTGAGTAGGGCTTTGGGGTGGGTTGTGGGGGCAAATGGGGGCGGTGAAGGCGGTTTTGGGGGCGAAATTGGTGGTTTTGGCGGGTAAGTGGGGGCATTTGGGGGAGCGCGTTTGGGAGTGAGGTGTTTGGACGTGGGGATTGGGATGGCGGCGGGACGGAATTGAGGCGCCCGTTAACCATGGTAGAGATGGGTGAGGGGTGGAGGCAACGGGGAAGTGTCACTGGCGGTGGGAAAGGGCAGAGAGGGGATTTCTTGGAGAATCGAAAGGCCCGCACCAACGCCTCCGTTCGTGTTGAATGTCCGCGCATGCGTAGCGTAGAATGATTGTACGGGGCTGTCCGACGGTCAGTCCCGTCTTGGCGTGGATCGCGGAACGCCTCTTGGAATCTCGCGAATGGAAAACGTATGGCATTAACAGGGTTGCTCTCCCTGCTCGGCTCACAGCCGTGGCTGCAACGACACCTGCGGAACCTGGCTTCGCCCGGGGCACGAGCGTCGCTGACGCTGAATCCGGACCACAATCCCCTGTACCTGGCCGCACTGTGGCAACTGCAGAGGCGACCCGTGGTGGTGTTGTCTCCACGGCTGGACGATGCGCGCCGCCTTCATGACCAACTGCTCGCCTATCTGGGCGACGAGGCTCCGGTGTATCTGCTGCCGGAACCGGAGGTGCTGCCGTTCGAGCGACTGGCGGTGGATTCCCGGACCGGCAATCAACGTTTGAGCGCCCTGGCGGCGCTGGCAGCCGCGCGCGATGCCGATCCGGATGATGCTGATCCGGACGATGCCGATCCGGACGATGCGTCGCCCCTGGTAGTGGCGTCGGTTTCGGCGGCCCTCCGCCTAACGATTCCGCCCGCCTTGGCCCTGGGACACCATCCCGATATTGACGGCCTGTACCGGTTGGCGAAGGGCCAGAGGGTACCTTCGATGGACGCCATGCTGACGGCGTGGGTGGAGTTGGGTTATCGGCGGGAACCGCAGGTGGAGTCGCCGGGCAGTTTCAGCCTGCGAGGCGGCATCCTGGACGTGTTCCCTCCCAATGCCGAAATGCCCTACCGTCTCGAGTTCTGGGATGATGAGATAGATACAATCCGCCAGTTTGACCCCGAAACGCAGCGCTCCACCGGGGAGGCTGAGGCGGTGAATGTGATCGCCGCCGCGGAGCAGTTGACCGACCTCTGCGACCCCGCCGCATTCGACGAGCGCCGGAGCCGCATCGACCTGTCGCCGTGCGTTGCGGCCTCCATCGCCCGTTTCCAGGAGGAATTGGGCGAACTGCTGACCGCGCCGAATCCCGAGGTCGTTTCGTTCTACAACGGCCTGCTCAACTCGCACACCCTCGCCGATTACATGCCCGCGAACGCCGTGGTGGTGCTGGACCGGCCCGCCAGGCTGGCCGGAGAAGCCGAGGAGCAGGAGGCCCGTTACGAACAGCAGCGCGCGAACCGCCAGGCGCGGGGCGACTTGCCCTACGGGTTCCCCTCGCCGTCCGCGGATTGGGAGTCATTCGACCTGTCGCTGAGACAGGCTGGAACCTCGACGGTGGAGATACTGCGTTGGGGCTCGGACGAGGACTCGCGGCTGGTACTGGCCCTGCCCGACACGCTGGCGGGCCTGTCGGCGTTCACCGATGATGTCGCGACGCGGGTGGCGGACGGCGGCGCGGTGGTCGCCGTGAGCCAGCACGCCGGGCGTCTGCACGAGGTGTTGCAGGAATCGGGCATTTCGACCAGCGTGATGGAGGATATGCCCACTCGCCCGCGCGCGGGAAGGGTTTACGTGGTGCCGGGGGCGTTGCGCAAGGGCTGGCAGACCGATGGCAGCGCCAGCGGGCCGACGGTGGCGGTGTACAGCGACGCCGAACTGTTCGGCACCGTCAAGCAGCGCAGCTTCCGACCGTCCACCCGACCCCGGGATTTGGGGGACGCCGTATCGCTCAACGATCTTGTCCCCGGCAGCTACGTGGTCCACATTGACCACGGCGTCGCGCGGTTTGTGGGCACGACCCACCTGGAATCGAGCGGCGAGGACCGCGAGTACCTGGTCCTTGAATATGCCGACGATGACCGCCTCTACGTCCCCACCGAGCAACTTGACCGCCTGGGCGCCTACGTTGCCGCGACCGACCACACGCCGACGCTGACGCGGCTGGGCGGTGCGGAGTGGCAGCGCATCAAGGACCGCGCCCAGGGCGCCGCCCGCGAGATCGCCGCCGAGTTGCTGCGCCTGTACGCGACGCGGGAAACCGTGTCCGGCCACCGCTTCGCTCCGGACGCGGCCTGGCAGCGAGACCTGGAGGACTCGTTCCCCTACGTGGAGACTCCGGACCAGCTTCGCGCCGCCGAAGAGGTCAAGTCGGACATGGAGACGACCAAGCCCATGGACCGCCTGATCTGCGGCGACGTGGGTTACGGCAAAACCGAGGTGGCGCTCCGAGCGGCGTTCAAGACCGTCAACGAGGGGATGCAGGTCGCGGTCCTGGTGCCCACAACGGTATTGGCGCAGCAGCACTACGCCACGTTTGCGGAGCGACTCGCTCCATATCCTGTGAAGGTGGAAGTGCTGAGTCGTTTCCGGACGCACCAGGAACAGACGGAAGTCGTGGACGCGGCCAAGTCCGGCGCGGTTGACATCGTAATTGGCACCCACCGGATTTTGCAGAAGGACGTGGGTTTCAACAATCTCGGCTTGGTGATCGTCGACGAGGAGCACCGGTTTGGCGTTGCGCACAAGGAACGCCTCAAGCAGATGCGGGCCGAGGTGGACGTGCTGACGCTGACGGCCACGCCCATCCCGCGCACATTGCACATGGCGCTGGCCGGCGTGCGCGACATGAGCGTCATCCATACGCCGCCGGAAGCGCGCCTGCCGGTCAAGACGTTTGTGTCCGAGGACAGCGGCGACCTGGTACGAGAGGCCATACTGCGCGAAATGGAACGGGACGGGCAGGTGTTCTTCCTGCACAACCGGGTGCGCACCATCCAGCAGACCACCGAGGAACTGCAAAAGCTGGTGCCCGAAGCCCGCTTCATCATCGGGCATGGACAGATGCCCGAATCCGAGCTCGAGGACGTGATGGTGGCGTTCGCCAACCGGGAGGCCGACGTGCTGGTATGCACGACCATCATCGAGTCCGGCCTGGACATGCCCAATGTCAACACCATAATCATCGACCGGGCAGACCGGTTCGGCCTGGCGCAACTCTACCAACTGCGCGGGCGCGTGGGTCGGGGCGACCACCGGGCCTACGCTTACCTGCTCCTGCCGGACAACCAGGAGATCACGGAGACCGCCAGCCAGCGGATCCACGCCATCCTGGAGGCCAATGAGCTGGGGTCGGGCTTCCGCATCGCGATGCGCGATCTGGAAATCCGCGGCGCCGGCAACCTCCTGGGCGCTGACCAGAGCGGGCAGATCCACGCCGTGGGGCTCAACCTGTATTCCGAGCTGCTCAGCCAGGCGGTTCAGGAGCTGGGCGACGAGGAGTCTGGCTCGCATGCGGCGGGAGCGGCGCCGCCTCCGCGCATCGATCTGCCCGTGCCGGCGGTGATACCCACCGACTACATCACGCACCTGCCGGCCCGCCTGGCGTTCTATCAGCGGCTCTCGAACATCACCGACCGGGACCACATTCCGGCGGTTCGCGCCGATATGCAGGACCGGTTCGGGCCGCTGCCTCCGGTGGTGGAAAACCTCCTCGCCGTTACCGACCTGCGATGCCTGGGGGCGTCGGCCGGCGTGGAGTCCATCGTCGGGGCTGGCGACGGCATCGTTACGGCCGTGTTCCGGGAGCCCGTGGGCGACGCGCGGTTCGCCCTGCAAAATAAGATGGGGACCGGGATTCGTGTCGGCCGTCGCGATATGGAAATACGCACCGCCGGGGATGCTGACCACGGCATGGCGCGGATCGCCCGGGCGCTGCGCCGCGTGGTGGCTTTCGTGAACGAGATGCAGGATGCGTTGGCCGCCGCCTCCGCTCCCGACCGACCCGCCGACGGGGAGCCAGAGGCCAGCCCTCCTGGCGTGAATGTCAATGGAGCCGATTCGGCCGGCGCTGAGGATGGCGGCGTTCGGTCAGGCCGTGTGCGGCGACGGCGCAGGCGTCCGGCCCGGCAACCGGTGGCAACGGACTGAGAAAGGGGGCAACCGTTACAAAAGGGGGCAACCACAGCGGTTGCCCCCTTTTGCGTTATTCGTCCTGGGCGACAGGGTCGAGGGCGGTTCTCTCCGGGCTCGCACGCCGGCGCCTGCGGGACAGCCAAACTGCGAGGATTGTGACCACGGCCAATGCCGCCACGCCCGCGACGATGACCACGATGTAGATCCAGATCATTTCGTCGGAGTCGGTGTACACGGACACGGTGAGGCGGGAGTTGGGCGCGGCATCGGTGGGACCCTGGCCCACCGAGTGGAATTCCCAGTTTTCGGCCTCGCCCAGCGTCGTACCGAAGTCCATGATCTCCCGGAGGTCGGATGCCCTGACCACGAGTTCCATGTGGACGTTTTCCTGCTCGCCCTCGTCCCATCTCGACTCGTTCCAGCTCTCCACGTAGCCGCCCATTGATTCGGCGCGCGCGCGTATTTCGCTTGCCACCGACATCGGTTCGGACGCCGCCAGGGACAGCGACGCGGCGGAGTCCACGTTCGAGCGTATTCGGAGGGACAGCCTGGCGTTGGGCACATCTCCCACCGGCGACGGCCCTACCGAGTTGAGCCTGCGTTCTGATGGCTCGCCCAGCGTGGCGGCGTAGGCCATCAATGCATCCAGGTCCGCCGGCTTGACGTAGGCGGTCAGTTCCACGATCTGCCCGCGGCCCTCCTGGTATTCCCGCTTGCCGCCCACGTAGCCCTGCAGGGATTCGACGCGCGCGGCGACGGTGTCAGCGGTGGCCGGCGGATCCCCCACCGCCAGTGTGAGCGATCCGTTGGGGGGATCGCTGGCGAACCTGCCCGGCAGGTGCAGGTGGATCCTGATCAATGACGCCGCGACGCGGTTCTGCAGGTTCCGCTGCGTGGCCGCCACCCGTTCGATGTCTTCGCGCACCTCGGCGATGCGCCGCTCGATGTCGATCACGTCCTCCACCGTGGCCGCGTTTTCCAGCAGCACGATCAGGCGCTCTTCCTGCACGCGCCAGGCGCCCAGCCTGGCTTCCACGTCGATCAGTTGGTCCGTGACGTCCGTTGACGACACGCCCTCGTCGGTCACGCGGCCCAGGGACCGCAGGGTCTGCATGGCGTCGTCGAAACGGTCCGCTGGCACGCGGACGTTGATAT
This sequence comes from Dehalococcoidia bacterium, assembly GCA_022823105.1. Taxonomy (GTDB): domain Bacteria; phylum Chloroflexota; class Dehalococcoidia; order Lucifugimonadales; family UBA3495; genus Bin87. Next base: position 8,285 of record JAJDXU010000030.1, on the reverse strand, counting down.
TGGCGGTGCGGTAGCCGGCCTCGCCCACGATGTCTGCCGATTCAACCCAGCCGCCCCGTTGACCGACGACGGTTTCGACCTGGCGGACCATGCTGTCGATTTCGTTCACTTCCAGGCTCATCCACGCTTCCACGATGAGCTGACGGCCGCTCTGGGCCTGCAACGAGCTGGCCCCGCCGCCGTCGGTCCCTTCGTCCCGATATGCGAGCAGCGTTCCCTGGTTCTCGGATGAGTCGGCCGCGGCGGCAGCCTGCGGGGCGGAGGGCTGCGCCGGCTCCGACTCCTGGCGTACGCGCTCGCCGCTGGCGGGCCGGGGCGCTGCTGTCGCGGCGGCGGCGGCCATTTGAGGCGCTGCCGTGAATTCGCCCCGTTCTTCCACGGCGAGGTCGGATGAAGATTGGGATGCCGGCGCGGGGGCTTCCTCCGCTGCGCCGCCGCAGCTCAGCGCCATTGCCATCAATCCCGCGATCAGCACGATTCCCGGCAGTATCCGTCGCAATCTGGCGATAGTCATTATCAACGCTCCCGTGTTCGATGCCGTCCTTACGGATTTTATTCCTGCTCGGATTCACACTTGCCCGGATTCACCGTTGCCCGGATTCACACCTGCAAGACGCCATGCAATACAGGAGGACATGCAGACCGGTGTATCAGTGTCCGATACCGAGCCAATCACATTATGGTGCTTACGGGGTTGGCGCCGCCTTCCTGCCCACGCCCCGCGTTTCCGCAAAATCCGGTGTATTGATGACATCCACCTGTTTTGCCGGGCTTCCCCGGCCCCGTATCCCAGCCACGCTTTTCGAGGGAATCCCGACCCGTATGCTATAATTCAACGGTAGTCGGGGTGTAGCGCAGTGGCTAGCGCGCCACGTTCGGGACGTGGAGGTCGGTGGTTCGAATCCACTCACCCCGACCATTGCTATGCCCACACCGCCATGCCCATACGGAGGGATAGCATGACGCGTCGCAGTTTCTGGGCCTGGGGCAACGAGGATAGGGAACCGACCGCGGCCGACTACGCCGCAATGGCCCAGCGAATCCACCAACGCTACGGCGTCTCGCTGAACCCGCCCCGGCCTCCGACCGACGCCGATCTGAACCTGCGGGCGCCGCGCATCCTGCCCCACCCGCTGGTCGGGGAATTCTGCTCCACCGACGACCATGAACGGGCCGCCCATACCTACGGGCGCAGCTTTCGGGACCGCATCAGGGCGTTCAACTGCCAGTTCCCCAACCCGCCGGACGTCATTGCGTACCCTCGCGACGAGACCGAGTTGACCACCGTGCTGGACTGGTGCACCAACTCCAACATCGTGGCCATACCCTACGGCGGGGGCAGCACCGTTGTCGCCGGCGTGGAACCTCCCGAGGCCGACGCGGTGGTGACCATCGACCTCACGCGGCTGGACCGGGTGCTGGAGATCGACGATACGTCCAGGGCCGCTCGCATCCAGGCGGGCGTCCTCGGCCCCGATCTCGAATCCCAACTGCGTCCCCATGGCTATACGCTGCGTCATTTCCCCCAGAGCTTCGAGTTCTCCACGCTGGGCGGCTGGATCGCCACCCGCAGCGGGGGCCACTACGCCACCAACCACACCCACATCGACGACTTCGTGGAGTCGGTGCGCATGGTCACGCCGTCGGGGGTGTGGGAATCGCGACGCCTGCCGGGGAGCGGCGCCGGCCCGTCTCCCGACCGGATGGTCATCGGCAGCGAGGGGATCCTGGGCGTGATCACAGAAGCCTGGATGCGCATCCAGGCCAGGCCACGATACCGCGCCTCGGCCGGCGTCGTATTCGATGGCATGGCGGCCGCGTCCGAAGGGGCGCGGCTCATCGCGCAGGCGAAGCAGTGGCCGGCCAACCTGCGGATGCTCGACCCGGGTGAGGCCGAGGACTTCGCCGGGTTGGATGGAGAGCGGGCGCTGCTGATCATCGGCTTCGAGTCGGCGGAACTGCCACAGGGCGAGAACATACGGCAGGCCGTGGCCATCGCTCGCGACGCCGGCGGGACCATCGACGAGGAGAATATCGTCATCGCCGACGCAGCAGAGCGATCCGACGCCGCTGCCGGACGGCAGGGCGCGGTGGGCAGTTGGCGCAACTCGTTCATCAACGCGCCGTACGAGCGCAACGCCACCATCGGCTTTGGCATCGTTGCCGAAACGCTGGAGACGTCGATCACCTGGGAACGCTGGCCGGCAATGGACGAGATGGTGCGTTCCGCGTTGCAGGAGGCGTTGCGACGCGCGTGCGGGGGCGGCCGGGTTTCCTGCCGGTTCACGCATGTCTATCCCGATGGCCCCGCTCCGTACTACACCTTTGAGGGCCTGGGTCGGGTTGGAGGCGAACTGGAGGCTCACGCCGAGATCAAGCAGGCCGCCTCCGATGCCGTGATGGCTGCTGGCGGCACCATCACCCACCACCACGCCGTGGGTCGCGCCCACCGCCCCTGGTACGACGGCCAGCGTCCCGATCCATTCGCGGAGGGATTGCGAGCCGTGAAGCGCACCCTGGATCCCAACGGCATCCTCAACCCCGGCGTGCTGATTGATCCATAACCATGCAACGAACGCCAGCGCCGTGAAATATGATTGTGTGCAAGGAGTGAGCAAGTCATGGTAAGCAAGCCCGTCGCGACCGGCTCGGACCCGCCGCCGGAAATCGAAGACCCCAGCATCCACTACCCGGATACGGACGGTGAGCCGTTGGCCGAAACCGATTTCCAGTTCAACCCACTGACCGAAATGGTTCACGCCCTGCGGGTTCGCTACCAAGATCGCCCTGATGTGTACGTGGCCGGCGATATGTTCGTTTATTACCGGATGAACGACCCCGGCGCGGTCGTCGCGCCCGACGTGTTCGTGGTCTTCGGCGTGGACAACCATACCCGCCGCTCTTACTTCACATGGCGGGATGGCAAAGCGCCGGACTTTGTGATGGAGATCGCGTCAGCGGGATCGTACGACCGGGACATCGGACACAAGCGGGACGTTTACGCCGCGATCGGGGTAACGGAATACTGGCGGTTCGACCCGCTGCGGGAGTGCTTCGACCCGCCATTGGCCGGGGAGCGGCTGGTGGACGGCGTGTATGAGCCAATCCCCGTTTCCGAAGACGCGGACGGCATCCTGCGAGGCTACAGCGCGTTGTTGGGGTTGGACATCTGCGTTCGGGATGATTTGTTGAAGCTTTACGATCCGATCGACCGGAACTGGCTGCTCAATCTATCGGAGTCGGAGGCCGCGCGAATTGAGGCGGAAACGGCGCTGCAGGCCGCGGCAGAGCGCAACCGCGAACTGGAAGCCCTGCTGCGGCAGCATGGGATTTTGCCCGACCCGGGATAGGGTCATACGTCAGCTTCGAACTGGAGGGAACCGATATGCGAGGCGTATTTTTCACCGGAGACCGGGAGGTCGAAATCCGCAACCTGCCGGACCCGCATCCCGGCACGGGCGAAGTGGTGATCCAGATGAAGGCGTCGGGCTTGTGTGGCAGCGACCTGCGCCACTACCGCGCTGCCAAGGCGGATCGCGGCGACCCGGCAAACCTGAAGGTCGCCGGCCATGAGCCCTGCGGCGTCATCTCAGCGGTTGGGTCCGGCGTGACCGAGGTGGCCGTGGGCGACCGCGTGATGATGCACCACTACACGGGCTGCCGGACGTGCACGATGTGCCGCATCGGTTACACCCAGATGTGCCTGAACGGTTCGGTGGTGTACGGGACCGGCGCCAACGGCGGGCATGAGGACTATTTGATCTGCCCAGCGTACACGTGCGTCAAGATGCCGGATGGCCTGGACTTTGACGAGGGATCGGCGTGCGCCTGCGGCACCGGCACCGCGTTCCACGCGCTGAAGCGCCTGAACCTCGCTGGCGACGACACCATCGCCATCTTTGGGCAGGGCCCGGTGGGAGCCAGCGGCACCATGTTCGCCAAGGCCATGGGAGCGCGGGTGATTGCGGTTGACGTGGACGGGGAACGGCTTGATTTGGCCCGGCGGCTGGGCGCGGACGTTTGCATCGACGCCAGCAATCAGAATCCGGTCGAAGCGATCCGCGAACTGACCCACGGCGAGGGGACACCGGCGGCGCTGGACTGCACCGGTCGGCCCGAGGCTCGCATCAACGCCGTGGATTCGGCGATGCTATGGGGCCGGGTCTGCTTCGTTGGGGAGGGCAACACCACCACGTTTGACGTGAGTCCCCAGATCATCCACAAGCAGCTGACCATCGTGGGATCGTGGACGTTCAGTCTCAACGGGCTGGAGGAGGTGGCGCGGTTCGTTGTGGACCGGCAGGTGCCCCTCAAGGAGCTGTTCACCCACCGGTTCACGCTGGACGACGCCGACGCCGCGTACAAGCTTTTTGACGCCGGCGGCACCGGCAAGGTGTGCTTCACGTGGGATTAGAGCGGCGCGTCGACCGGCCCTGAGGAGCGATGCCATGCGGAAACTGACTTGCTACGCCTGGGGCAAGCCCGGCGATTGGGAGGCCATCTGCGTCGATTTCGATATTCCCGCGCAGGGGGCAAGCTTGGATGAAGTGCGCCGTGAACTTGCCGACGCGGTCGATACCTACCTTGACTACGTATCAGACCTACCGGAAAGCGAGCAGAGTGCGTTTCTCAATCGCAAAGCTCCTTTGAGCCTGCGCCTCCGGCTGTCGCTGGAATCAAGCATCGCACGGATCTTCTCCGCACTGCGGTTGACATCTGAGAGCAGAGGATTGACACGTGCCCGGTTCCTGGTGATTCCCACCGCATGACGTATCGGCAGGTGATCACGGTATTAGAAGAGAACGGATTTTATTTCGAGCGCTACGGCAAAGGATCACATAGGGTCTATCAGGCCCATCACAGCGGCAAACGTTGGTCAGTCATACTTTCATTCAGCCGACCCGGTGAAGACGTGAAGCCTGGTACGCTCGGCTCGATCATCCGTCAGTCGGGTCTTTCGAGAGATGTTTTCCGCAGGTAAATGAGCCGGGACCACCGCTTGCCGCTCGAGGCTCTATCTAATCGGTCAGCCGGGGCAGCACCTTTTTGTTGAACAGCCGGAGCGATGCGGTTTGCATTTCGTCGGGCATCAGGTTGCCGTAGTTGATTTCGTAGATGAGTTGGTCCAGGCCCAGGTTTTCTTCCAGTTCGGTTAGGCGCTCGGTTACGGCGTCTGGGGTGCCGTACACGACCTTGTCGCGCAACCAGTCGTCGTAGTCCATCCCCAGGATGATCCGGCTCTGCTCGCCCCAGTCGCCGGTGGTGCCGGCGCGTCCGGCGTACGAACCAACGCGCTGGCCCAGGCGGGTTATCGAGTTCATGGCCGAGTCCATGGGGTTGCGGTAGGCGGCTTCGGCGTCTTCGTTGACGTAGATTGGCACGCGGAGTCCGACCCTGCCCTCGCCGGGATGGCCGGCCGCTTTCCAGGCTGCCCGGTACTGCTCCATCGGCCCTTTGAGTTGGTCCAGCGTAAACACGCGGGAGGGGTTGACGATCAGCGGGTAGCCCATCGCGCCGATGATTGGGAAGCTCTCGGCTGAGGTAACGCCCACGGTGATGGGAGGGTGAGGCTTCTGGTAGGGCCGGGGCGTAACGGTGAGTTCGTCACAGGAATAGTGTTCGCCGTGGAAGGAGAAGGTTTCCTCAGTCCAGGCCGTCTTGACTATTTCAAGGAATTCGTCGAAGCGGCTGCGGCTCTCCTCGAAGGTGACGTTGAACCCCTCGTGGACGTTGGGGAAGGTTCCGCGGCCGACGCCCAATTCCACGCGGCCGTCGCTGATATGGTCCAGAGTGGCCATCTCTTCGGCGACGCGGATGGGGTGGCCCAGAGGCAGACAGTACACCGCCGTGCCGATGCGCATGGTGTGGGTCTTGGCGGCGATGGCGGTGGCGATCATCACCGGCGAGGCGAGCACCCGCTCCATGTTGAAGTGGTACTCGGCCAGCCAAACGGACGCCACGCCCAAGTCCTCGGCCTCCCGCACCAGTTGGAACGATTGGGTGAAAGCGTCGTGGTGGTCGCCGTCAATGGGGCGCGGAAATTCAAGGAACAGTCCAAATTCCATACCTGTTCTCCTCTGCGAAGCGTACTGAGTCCCTGGGGCGCGAATGTGCCGATGGTTATACCTGAGATCCCTGGATGCGGCGTTCCTGGCCTTCCCATTCCCGGTCGCGCAGGATGTACTTCTGAATCTTGCCGGTGGCGGTCTTGGGGAGATCGCCGAACTCCACGCTCTTGGGGGCCTTGAAGTGGGCGATGCGGTCGCGGGTGAAGTTGATAATTTCGTCGGCGCTCACCGTGCCGCCGTCCCGGGGCACGACGAAGGCCTTGGGCACCTCGCCCCAGCGATCGTCCGGTACGCCCACGACGCAAACCTCGAGGACGGCCGGGTGCTCCATGATGACCTTCTCGACCTCCTGGCTGGAGATGTTCTCACCGCCGGAGATGATGATGTCCTTGGAGCGGTCCTGGAGTTCGATGTACCCGTCGGGGTGCCAGACGGCGAGGTCGCCCGAATGGAACCAGCCACCGCGGAAGGCCTCGGCGGTGGCTTCGGGGTCGTTGTAGTAGCCCTTCATCACGGCGTCGCCCTGCATGACGACCTCGCCCATGGTCTCAACGTCCCTGGGAACGTCGTGCATATTTTCGTCGACGACGCGCAGGCCGGTGCCGTACACCATGAACGGTACGCCCTGTCGGGCCTTGACTCGGGCGAGTTCGTCGGACGGCAGAGCATCCCACGCCGGTTGGGCCGCAGCGACGGTGCAGGGGCCGTAGGTCTCGGTGAGGCCGTACACGTGGATGATCTGGGCGCCCATGCCCTCGATGGTGCGGATCACCTGGGGAGCCGGCGGCGCGCCGGCGGTCATGATGGTGAGACCGGAGAGATCGGCGGAGGCGGCTTCCGGAGCGGCGTAGAGTCCGGTGAGGACGGTGGGCGCGGCGCAGAGGTGGGATACGGATTCCTCGCGAATCAGGCGATACACCTCGGCGGGATCCACGCGGCGGAGGCAGACGTGGGTTCCGCCAACCGCGGTGACCGCCCAGGGGAAGCACCAGCCGTTGGCGTGAAACATGGGCAGCGTCCACAGGTAGATGCTGCGCCAATTCATGCCCATCTCCATGGCCTCCCCGAGGGCGTTGATGTAGGCCCCGCGCGGCGTGTACTCCACGCCCTTAGGCATGCCGGTGGTGCCCGAGGTGTAGTTGATGGTGAGGGTGTCCGTTTCGGAGGCCGTGCCCGGGAGGGATGACAGGGGCTCAGCGTCGGCAAGCCACTGCTCGAACTCGATGCTGGGAATGTCGGTGGCCAACGGGACGGTGTCGCGCACCTGGACGTAGGTTTCGACGCCGGGGCAATCATCGCGGAGTTGCCGGACGGTATCCGCAAGTTCGGAATCGAACACCAGCGCCTTGGCTCCGGAGTGGTTCAGGATGTAGGCGATTTCCCTGGCGGACAGGCGGATGTTGAGCGCGACCAGCACTGCGCCGATGCCCATGGGGGCGAAGTTGGCTTCGAGCATGGAGGGCAGGTTGGGCAGCAGGTAGGCGACGCGATCTCCGGCCTGGACGCCGACACCCTGCAACGCGGCGGCGTGGCGGAGGACGCGATGGTAGAACTGAGCGTAGGTGGTGACTCCGCCGTTGTAGATGCACGCGGGTTTGTCCGGATAGACGGACGCGCTGCGTTCCAGGAAGAGCAACGGAGTGAGGTTGGCAGATGTGGCGCTACTCACCATATTACGGTCTCCGATCCGAATGATTGTGATATGGCAATGGCGCCATTCTGTACCGTGCGGCCGGAAATGTCCAGAAGAAAAGGCTCGCGGGCAGGGCCTTTTCAAAGTCCTGGTTGGTGGCCTTTCACCCCGAACCGTCATACCGGCGAAAGCCGGTATCCATGTAACCTTCCGACAGCCGTCCTTGAGTACGCCAGGGATTTTCTGGACTCCCGCTCAAAGCCTGCCCCGTACCCGATACGGGGCCCGCCCGGTACTCGATACGGGGCCCGCCCGGTACCCGATGCGGGACCTGCCCAATACCCGATGCGGGACCTGCCCAATACCCGATACGGGGCCCGCCCAGTACCCGATGCAGGGGCCGGCATGACGGACTCCATGCCACGGCTTCGACCCACCACCGTCATACCGGCGAAAGCCGGTATCCAGGCAACCCGCCGACAGGCATCCGTGAGTACAGCGACGATTTTCTGGACTCCCGCTCAAAGCCTGCCCCGTACCCGATGCGGGGCCCGCCCAATACCCGATGCGGGGGCCTGCCCAAT
>JAJDXU010000285.1 GCA_022823105.1 Dehalococcoidia bacterium | reverse complement strand
CTGGTCCAGCAGGAGGTGCGCGCGCCCCAGGGCTGGTGGTGGGTCATCATACATTTCGGTCAGCGCAACCCCATGGGAGCAGTCAGCGGAGTGATGATCATTGCGATCGTCGCCATCGCTGTGTTCGCGCCCTGGGTAGCAACGCATCATCCCACCCAGGACGCGGACTTCCGCGCATTGCGGGAGGCGCCCAGCGGTGCGCACTGGATGGGCACCGACGACATCGGGCGAGACCTGTACAGCAGGGTGATCCACGGCGCGCGAATCTCGCTGTTCGTCGCGCTGGTGGCGGTCGTCGTGGGCGACTTCCTGGGCGCGGCCTGGGGTGTAGCGGCCGGGTACATCGGTGGTCGGTTCGACATCTACAGCCAGCGATTCCTGGAACTGATGATGTCGTTCCCAACGCTGATCCTGGCGATGATTCTAGTGCTGGCGATGGGCGCCGGCGTATGGACCGTGATCGTCGCCATCGGAATCACGCGCATCCCAATTGCGGTCCGCGTGATCCGGTCGGTAACCCTTAGCGTCAAGGAGTACGCATACGTGGACGCGGCTCAGGCAATCGGCGCCAGCAGCACCAGAGTGATGATCAAGCACATCGCTCCGCAGTGCGTCGCGCCGTGGCTGGTGCTGGCGACCGCGCACCTGGGCTCGGTGATCATCCTGGAGGCATCCCTGGGATTCCTGGGGGTCGGCGTACCGCTGCCCACCGCCACGTGGGGCAACATGCTGGGCGGGCCGGTAGCAGCCGGATTGATCCCCCGATGGTGGATGGTGATATTCCCCGGCCTGGCGATTACCATCACCGTGCTGGCGTTCAACCTGTTCGGGGATTCCATCCGCGACGCGCTGGATCCCAAGCTCCGCGGGCGCACATAGCCGGGCGCGGTAACTGAGCCACTACGTCCACCACGGTCCATAGAACCTTTGCGTAGCACAACGCCCGCCGTCCGAGCCATCGGCGTCAACCGCCGGTGGCTCCGCAATATCCGGCTGTGGCTGGTGGTTGGGGCGATCATCGTCGGCCTGGTGGCCTTCTGGGCCTTTCGGGCGTTTCAGGCGGGCCCATTGCTGTTCCCCCCGGCCGAAGCGACCACAACCCAGGGAATGGCGGTATCGGGGACCGACTGGCCCTCAATCCGGCGGGACATTGGCGGAACGGGCTGGGCGCAGGAGGCGAACGTCGGACCGCCATTCACCGCGGACTGGGTGAGGGAAACGCCGGGGGTGATCCTGGCGACGCCGGCCCTGGTGGGCGAGCGACTGTACATCACCACCGAGAACGGGATAGTAGCCGCCCTGGACGCAGCCACCGGCGACACGGTCTGGAGCTACGAGATCGGTTCGCCGTCGGACAGCGCGCCGGCGGTATCCGACACGGCGATCTACGTCGGAGCGCGAAATCACCGGTTGCTGGCGCTCAACCGGGAGGACGGCGCGCTGCTGTGGGAGCGTAACTTGGGCAACATCGTGCTGGGCTCGGCCATTGTGGTGGACGGCACGGTGTACATCGGGTCCACCAACAGCAGGCTGGAGGCGCTGGACGCGGCCACGGGCGACCCCCGTTGGTCGGCGAGAGTAAAGGGTTGGGTGGTCGGCCACCCGGCGTCCGATGGGAAGGTTGTGGCGGCGGCGTCCCTGGGGGAACGCTTCATCACGGTTGATCCTGATACGGGACGTCGGCGGCTGGTGTTCTATTCCGGCACTCCGGTGGTTGGAGGGCCCGTCATTGCGGACGGCCTTGCGTATTTCGTGACGAATCGGGGCGGCGTCTGGGCCGTGGACCCATCCGCGGTCAGCCGCCCGTTCAGCCGATTTGCGTACGTCGCCAAGTTCAACTTTTTCTACTGGCGACTCCTGAAGGACCCTCCTCAGCAAACGGGCAGCGCGTGGGTTGGCACGGCCCGGGGCCGCGTCAAGTACAGCCCGGTATACGCGGACGGTAAGCTCATGGTGGTGAACGAGGACGGCCTGGTGCGCGCGCTGGACGGGTCCACCGGGGCCGAGAACTGGGAACACGCGCTGGAGGCGGAGGTTTCGGCGGAGCCGGTGGCCGCCGGCAACGTCCTGCTGATCGCAACGGCCACGCAGCGGCTGGTGGCCCTGGATGTGGGCACGGGTGAGATCGCGTGGGAGTATCCGCTGGACGGCGGTGGTCTTGCCGCAGCGCCTGCCGTGTCGGGCAGCACCTTGTATCTGCCAATGGCGGACGGGCGGTTGGTGGCGTTGACCGGGCAGGGCCAGTGAGGCTTTGCACCAGGATGAGTGCCGATGACCTCCGGTCCGACGAGACGGAGAGACCGCTCCACGACGCGTATCAAAGACCCCCACGCTCGGCGCGGCGTACGTCATTTACCCCTTAGCCGTCATAGGGTTTCGGCTCCATAGACCCCATCCCCATCGACCAGATGCGTAGCGGCGCCCAATCAATCCTGCCCTTCGCGCTTAGCGTCTTTGTCCTGTTGTTCGCAACGTCCTGTGGCGGATATTCGCGTCCCATTGACACGGTGAAAGCGCCGTTCCAGGTCATGGGCGGCTCGTTCGTCCGGGGAACCGTCACCTACCGAGAGCGGATCAGTCTGTCTCCGGAGGCGCAGCTGGTGGTAGAACTGCGGGACGTATCGCTCGCTGATGCCGCGGCCCCATTGATCGCGAGCCAAACCATTGAAAACCCTGGCCAGGTCCCGATATCGTTCAGGGTGGACTACGACCGCGACAGCATAGACTCGCGGCGCACCTATGGGATCAGCGCGCGAATCATAGAGCCGCCGGATCGCCTTGCTTTCATCAACGATACGGCTCACGACGTCATAACCAACGGGAATCCACGGCGCGTTGACATGGTGCTGAAGTTGGCGGAGCCGCCGCCGGAAATGCTGGAGGATCCCGGTGCGGACTGGAGGACGTGGGTGGAAACACCAGCCGAGATCATCGGCGCTGGTTTCCTGCCGAACGAATCGGAAAACTACCTCAGGATCCAATACTATCAGTCGACCATTGAAGGCTGCGCGAGGCCGGGCAGAGAAAATGTTTCGGTGGATGGTAATGACATTATTGCAGTGGTGACGCTGATGCAGCCGCCACTCACGCCGTGGGAGATTCCTTGCGACGATCAGGTGGTGGAATTGGACACAATACTGCCTCTCGGAGTGCCGCTGGCATCCGGCGAGACCTACCGGGTGATCGTAAACGACCGCGAGATCAAGACTGTGCCGGCGCCGCCTGTACGTGCACCTGGTCCGCGGTGAGTGTACAAAACGCGCACCCACCGGCGCGGTTGACGCTGGATTTTGGCGGCGCCTATACTCGGCTGCGTTGCCACCGAGCAGCGATTCCGCCGACTAAAGGGGCTATTTGCATGACGCAAGCGACACCACACCAGCGGGACATCGCCGGAGAGTCCTGGAACCCCGGGCAGTATTTGAAATTCGCTGACCACCGGCTGCGTCCGGCGCTGGACCTGATGGGCCGGATACCGCTGGAGAACCCGCAGGTGATCTATGACCTGGGGTGCGGCGCAGGCAACGTGACGCGATTGCTGGCGGACAGGTGGCCCGAAGCTGACGTGGTAGGGATGGACAACTCGCCGGAGATGCTGGAGCGGTCTGCGTCAAGCGAGTCCGACGGATTTCGCGGCCGAGTGCGCTGGCAGATGGGCGACCTGGCGGACTGGCAGCCGGACGCGACGCCGTCGGTGTTCTATTCCAACGCGGTGCTGCAGTGGGTTCCCAACCACGCCGAGCTGGTGCCGCGGCTTTGGGGGATGCTGCCAGCGGGGGCTTGCTTCGCGGTACAGGTGCCATTGAGCTGGGACATGCGCTCCCATCACCTGATGCGCGAGACGCTGGCGGACGGCGGGCCGGGCGGGAGCGCGCTTGGATCCGAGGGGCTGCGGGCGGCGGTGGGCAACCGGTGGGTGCAGGACCCCGACTTTTACTACGACCTGCTGGCTGCCAACTCGGCGCACCTGGACGTTTGGACCACGGAGTACCAGCACGTGCTGACCGGGGAGGACGCGGTGCTGGAATGGGTGACGAGCACGGGGTTGCGTCCGATACTGAACGGGCTGGAGGACGGGGAGCGTGAGGTGTACCTGGAGGAATACCGGCGACGGCTGAACGTGGAGTATCCGCGGCGAGCGGACGACGTCACGCTGTACCCCTTCCGGCGGCTGTTCTTCGTAGCGGTACGGGGTTAGTTTTCACATCGATATACAGGATTGACATGATGGGACTGGGGGTTTGTCGTTGACGGGCGTCCTGATCCTGCCATCGGCCAAAAGCGGGCCTGCTGTGACGGAGTCCGCTCAACCACGACATTAAAGAGGTGCGATTATGACGGTTCTGGTACTGGGCGGCGCGGGATTCATCGGGCCGCGGGTGATTCGGAAATTGGTGGAACGGGGCGAGGACGTTTACGCGACGGACATCAACCCGATACCGGATATTCCGGGAGTGGAGCCGGATGCGATTCGCACCGCGCGGGTGGACATCACGGAATTTGAGCAGGTGGCCAAGGCCATCGTTGACTCGCAGCCCGACCGCATCCTGAACCTGGCGTACCTGCTGGGTGGCGGCGAGGGCAACCCGCACCACCAGATGCGGCTGAATATCCTGGGGATGGACAACTGTTTCGAGGCGGGTCGACTGCTGGGCGTGGACCGGATCGTGTACGCCAGCTCGGTAGCGGTCAGCGGACAGCAGTCCAATTTCGGCGAGCGGGAAATCAACGAGGACGAGGCCACGTACGGCGACAGCCAGTACGCAACGCACAAGATATTCAACGAGTTCCAGGCCAAGATGTTCAACGAGAACTACAACATGAGCATCACCGGAATCCGGCCGGCGAACGTGACGGGTCCGGACAAGGTGCGGGGGTCGGTGGACCACGTGCGGTGCGTGACGCTGCCGTCGCGGGGCGAGTCGGTGAGCTTCCCCTACCGGGAGATGATGCGCCTGCCGATCCACGTCGAGGACATCGCGGAGGCGTTCGTGCGGGTGACGCTGGTGGATCGGAGCGAGCATCAGGTGTACAACTCGGGCGGCACGCCGATCAGCCTGGGCGACCTGGCGGAGATGGTGCGGGGCTACCTGCCGGACGCGCAAATCAGCTTCGATAACCCGGGCGGCCGGGAACACTCGGGCAACTACCTGGTGGACAACAGCCGGCTGCTTTCGGAATTCGAGTTGACGTATGCGCCGCTATCGCAGCGGGTGCTGGAGATCATCAACGAGGTGCGCGCGGACGAGGGTTTGCCGTTGATTTCGGGCTAGGTTTGCGACGGTGAGGGGCGGGGTGATGTGGCAAAACATCAAGCTATACGTCCTGGCGTATGCCATAATGGTGGCGGGCGCTTTGGTCTCGTCGGCGTTTCAACTGCTGGGCGACCAGTTTCCCGTTGGACACCCGGTCAGCGCGATGGCTGCCAACCTGTCCGGGATGTCGATTGGAGGTCTGATCATGGTACTGGGATTCATCCGGGACGGCAGGGTCGAGGAGGAGCGCAAGCGGACCGCAGAGGAGCGCAAGCGGACCGCGGAAGCGGAAGCCAAGGCCCGGGACTCGGCAGTCAAAGCGGCCGTGGCGACTGCTCAACTGGAAACGGAGCAGGAACGAGCCGCATCCCAGTTGGAAGTGGAGAGGGAACGAGCCGCCGCCCAGCTCGAATTGGAACGAGAACGGGCTGCCGCCCAATTGGAATTGGAACGGGAACGGGCCGCTGCTGCCGAGGCCAGGGCGGAACGTCTGATGGACCGCTACGAAGCCGTCACCGAGTCGCTGATCAAGCGACTTGAAGAGCAAAGCAACGGGGCATCGGACTCATGACCGAGCGCTGCTTTCGCCCGACGTAGCAATTCCTCTGATTTTGCGATCAGGAGCGGCTGGTGGCGTAGGGCAGGTGTTCGCCAATATATCCGACGATGAACGAGTCGGTCACGTCGTCCCGGTCGAAGTAGATCTGGAGGCCGCTGCTGGAGCCCTGGTATGTAAGGTGCCGGGTGATTTCCACCAGTCGGCCCTTTTCCTGGTCGCTGAACGAACGCTTCTCGCCGAAACGAGCCATGGTTGTATCGGATTCGTCGTCGGCATATTTCCATCCGGGAAGGTCGACGAAGTAATTTTGCCAGGACCCGATTGCGCCGTTGGGTGTGAGGTACCAGGCCTGGGCAAGCTTGTTGATGCCATCCAGCGCGGCCACGATTTCCACGCCGTTGGGCCTGGGTTTCCCATAGCCGGCCAGGTCCTTCTCGCAGTTGTTCAGAAACCGCAGCCGAGGAAATCGTGTCGGGTCGGTGATGGCGTCCAGCACGGTGGCATGACGGTTGGTGTCGAGGGGACTTTCGGGACGTGGTTCGTCGTCGGGACTCTCCTCCGGCGGGTCGTCGGCGTCGAACGTTTCGTATTGCGCCAAACGCTCCTCCAGTTCCGCAATTCTGCTCTCCGCCGCGCTGAGCTGATCCTCCAAGGTGTAAATGCGCTGCTGCGCCGGCACGGCGTCGGTTCCCGCGTGGCCGTTGGCGTCCGGCGACGTGAGAGACTCCGGTTCATCCAGCGAATCAGCGATGGATTCCGAGTCCGGCGCCGGTGATGTTGAGAGCGTCATCGAAACGGACTCCAGGACCTTCATCAGGGCGACGGCATTGCGGCCGGAGACTTCGTTGGCGACGCGGTCTCGCTCCGCGTCCACCAGAGATATGGCTTGTTCCAAGTCTGATTCCGCCATGCGCAAGCGCCGGCCGTCGGCATCGGCGTATCGGGAAAACAGGGCGATCTTGGCCCGCACCCACTCGGGCAGTTGGTCATGGGGCAGTGTTCGGCTCAGGGTCAACTGCTCCGACGCGCTGATGGCCACCACCCCGGCCCAGTCGCTGTGAAGTCCGGCCAGTTCTTCGAATTCCGTGTCGGACCGGCCATCCTCCGTCAGCACCACCGTCGTGTCGTGGATGGCGAACAGGTCGTCTATGGTCGCTATCGAACCGGCGCCGCGCGCCGGATCCGTCGGCCGAGAGCGGTCGGTTTTGATTGTCTCGATCAGTTTATCGAGACCTCCGGGCCCGGCGCTGTTTCCCCATGGGAGTTCGGCGTCGGCAAGGGCGTCGGGAACGGAAGAGACTGCGATGAAATATCCCCCAACCTCCTCGGTTGCGGTCGATGTATAGGTCATAACATAGGCAGTGTAGGGTTCGGAATCGCCCGCAAGTTCATAGCTTACGCCGTACAATTGCACCTGCTTAAACGCGCCGGTGGCCAGCTTGGCAATACAGATGGTCAGATTATCGTTGCTCCATTCGCGGAAAGGGTACGATCCACGCAGCTGATTGCGGGCCTGACCCTGGTGCGGCCCGGCGTGGGAGATAACCCATTCCCGAGCCAGACTGTCCGCTGATCGCAAACGGTTCTGACTGTTCAATACGACGGCATTTTGGATGATGTTGTTCATTGGTCTGCCCCTGGGACGGGAATTCACATGGAACCTTAATTATAGCCGCCGTTGCCGTGCGATTGGCTCCGCTTGCCGCAGTTGTGGATGGCCCATATAATGCGGCTATCAATGTTTTCGCGCGACCGTCAAGTCGCGGACACGTTCATGTGACGGCGGCCGTTGCGACAGTGTCCAGCCCGGCGGCGCTAAACCACCAACGGCGGACCAGCAGGAGGATTTCCCGATGGCATTTCCCGATCGTATGAAGTTTGGCATCTTTATGGGGCCGTTCCACCGCGCCGGCGAGAACCCGACCCTGGCGCTGGAACGGGACATGGAGTTGGTCCAGTGGCTGGATTACCTGGGTTTTGACGAGGCCTGGATCGGTGAGCACCACAGCGCGGGTTGGGAAATCATCTCGTCGCCGGAGATCTTCATCGGCGTGGCCGCGGACCGCACCAAGCACATCAAGTTGGGCACCGGCGTGGTCAGCCTGCC
>JAJDXU010000044.1 GCA_022823105.1 Dehalococcoidia bacterium | reverse complement strand
GCGTGATCATCGAGAGCGGCCGGGCCAACTTAGGCCGACCGGCGGAAGGCTTGGATCCGCAAGTGATACAGGCGCTGGAGGACGACTACCAGGCCAGGTTCTACTCCATCAGCATCCCCGCGCTGGTGATCCATGGCCAGTGGGATGAATCGGCGCCTCTGCCTGACGCGGTGGACATGTTCAACAAGCTCCGGACCGCCGACAAGCACCTGGAAATCATTCCCGGCGCGGGCCACAACGACCTGATGTACGTTGAAACCCGGCAGTATTTCACCGCCATCCGCGGCTTCATGAGACGCTATGCAGAGCGTCGTTAAACGGCTCCAAACGGCTCCGGGCGAAGCCGCCAAGTAGGAGGGGACGTGCAATCTGCCTCTGCTCCCCCGTAAATCTACCAGCAAACACGCAGAATCGGAGGGGAGGGATCATGGCGACGCAGACAGTGCAGCAGATTCTTGCCGGCACCGTTGAGGATCTGAAGTCCGGCGGGTGCCGGGTGGTCACGGGCGGCGGCCACGCCATCGCCGTCATCTTCCACGATGGGCACGTATACGCCGTGGACAACCGCTGCCCCCACATGGGCTTCCCGCTCGACCGGGGCAGCGTGAAGGATGGCATCCTCACGTGCCACTGGCACAACGCACGTTTCGACCTGGCCAGCGGCGGCACGTTCAATCCCTTTGCCGACGACGTCCGCAGCTTCCCGGTCACGGTCCAAGACGGGCAGGTGTGGGTGGACCCGCAACCGGTGCAACGGGACGAGGAAGCCCACTGGGTGGGCCGGCTGCGAGACGGCCTCGAACACAACATCAGGTTGGTTACGGCAAAGTCGGTGCTGGGGCTTCACGCTGCCGGCGCCGACTATCGTGCGCCCCTGCGCGTGGGCGCGGAGTTCGGCGCCACCTACAGCGCAGCGGGATGGGGCGCAGCCATGACCATGCTGACGGCGGCGGCCAACATGCTGCAGCACTTGTCCAAGGAGGACCGCCCGGTGGCGCTCTACCAGGGATTGCTGCACGTGTCGCGGGAGTGCGCCGGACGGGCGCCCCGCTTCGTGGTGGACCCGCTGCCCACCGGCGAGACGCGGCCCGAGGTGTTCAAGCAGTGGTTCCGCAACTTCATCGACGTGCGCGACGAGGACGCCGCCGAGCGCAGCCTGCGCACGGCCATTGAGCTGGGCTTCCCGCCCCAGGACATTGCCGACATGATCTTCGCGGCCGCCACCGACCACATCTACCTGGACGCCGGACACACGCTCGACTTTGCCAACAAGGCCTTCGAGTTGCTGGACCACATCGGCTGGGACCACGCCAGCCAAGTGCTGACCAGCCTGGTGCACGGAATGGCCCGTGCCCGCCGCAGCCAGGAACTCAGCGCATGGCGTCATCCCATCGACCTGGCGTCGATGCTGTGGCAGGCGCGGGAGGAGTTGCCCTCGCTGCTCGACGAGGGCCGGCAGGCCACGGGTTGGGACGACGCGGATGCCCTGGCCCGGGACATGCTCGGCGACAACCCCGCCGACATCGTGGACGCCATCAAGGATGCCATCCGCCGGGGCGCGACCGCGGAGGAGTTGGGTTCCGTGGTGGCTCACGCTGCCTTCCTGCGCATGGCGCACTTCCACGTGTCCAACGAGTTCAACGATTGGGACACCGTGCACAACACCCTGACGGCCGCCAACGCCCTGCACCGGGCTTTGCAGCGCGCGCCGTCGCCGGAATTGCTGCGAGGCGTGTTCGACGTTGCCATGAGCATCTACCTGGACCGGTTTCTGAACATGCCGGCCCAGCGCATACCGGAGACGAGCGCCGACCCGGCGGATGGCGACAAAATCCTGGCCGAAATCCGTGAGCGGCTGGACGTGCGCCAGCAGGTGGAGGAGGTGTCGCACCTGGTGTCCCGCTATCTCACCGGTGGCGCCGACCCCGACGCGCTGGTGGCGGCCCTCGGGCGGGCGATGCTCTCCGAGGATTCCGGCTTCCATTCTTTCCAGATCGTTGACGCGGGGTTCAACCAGTACCGCAACCGACGGGGCACGGAATCGGGCCGCCACGTGCTCATCGGAATGGCTCGCTACCTCGCCGCCCACGCGCCAACACCCCGCGCCGTCGGCCAGACCTACCAGATCGCCCTGCGCCTGCACCGTGGCGAGGAGATATTTCGCGAGTAGCCGGTTGCGGTAACATGTACCCGCGCTCCCTTGGCGCGATTACCGCGTTTGAACCCTCACCCCAAAAGGTATGAGATACCATGACCGTACCCGCAGCCACTGTGCAGGCCGCCAGAGACAACATGAGAAGGCTCCTGGACGAAACTTTCCACGGGACAATCACGTTCGACCCGATCACGGTTGAACCCATGATCGATTATTACGGTGAAGACAACCTCAAGATCATCGTGGTGTATGACGGCGATTATACGCTGCTCGATCCTAACAAGCTCAACAGAATATTCTCGGAGCTTAATGACGTACTGTGCGGTATGGGTTTCACGAATGTGCCAATGGAATCCTACATCTCCAAGGACGAATACCCTGAGTGGCTCCGGATGTCCACATCCGAGAGGCCTTGGGAGTACGAATAACCTTGGATTGGCAGCATCTGTTTGACGCGGCAAGGGTTCTGGCCGGCGGGTCAGGCGCTACAGTGTCGCCGGGCCGGCCACGACAGGCAATGCTCAAGCGGGCGGTCAGTACGACGTACTACGGCATGTTCCACGCCCTCTGCGCCAGCAACGCTGACGCTTTCGTCGGAGCAGCGCCACCCGGACGAGATCTCGATCTTTGGGTCCAGGCCTACCGCGCTCTTGATCACCGACCGGCGAAAGACCGTTTGGCGTCCTACCGACAACATAGCCCTATGCCTGAAATCCGTGATTTCGCCAATCTGTTTGGTAGCCTACAGGCGAATCGTCTTGACGCGGACTACAATCCCCGAAGCGTGTTTACGCGCTCCCAGGTGATTAGACTGATCAATGGGGCCGAAGCCGTAACCGATGCGTTCGTCAACATCGCGGCACGGCAGCGCAGGTTGTTGGCCACGTATTTGCTGGTGGGTCGAAGCCGCGGTTGACCCTCAATATTGGCGGGCGTTAACGGTATTGCCACGCCGCGCCGTCAATGACAAACTGAGCGCGCACCAACCTCAAGTCACTGACCAAACCCGGAGGTCCCGTTATGCCCGAACCAGCGGAAATGTCCATCGATGAGTTGCAGCAGCTTTGCGACCGCGCCGGCCTCGGCATGAGCCGCGAGGAGGTGGAGGCGCTCAAGCCGGTGTATGACCTGTACGCCGCCTACGCGCGGCAGTGCCATGAGATCGAATTGGGCGCCACCGAAATGATCGTGGAGTACCACCCTGACTGGCCCGCAGCGTAGCCATATCTCATCACGGCAACGTACCCAGTCGATCAAGGAGCAACGAAATCATGGCTGCATCCGATACACCATTGCACTTCCTGACCATCCACCAGGCTGGCGAGTTGATGCGCAAGGGCGAACTATCGCCCGTGGAGATCACCCGCGCCTGCCTGGACCGCATCGCCGACACCGACGACCGCCTGCACTCCTTCATCATGCTGCTCGAAGACGACGCCATGGAACAGGCCCGCGTCGCTGAGTCCGAGATCCTGCGCGGCGAATATCGCGGGCACATGCACGGCATTCCGTTCGCGCTCAAGGACCTTTATGACACCGCCGGCGTGCGCACCACGTCCGGTTCGCAGGTTGACATCAACCGGGTTCCAACTGAGGACGCCACCACTACGGCACGCCTCAAGGAGGCTGGCGGCATCCTGTTGGGCAAGCTGGCGATGCACGAATTCGCGCTGGGCGGGCCCGACTGGACCACGCCCTTCGAGCCGGCCTGCAACCCTTGGAACCTGGCGCACATCACCGGCGGCTCCAGCAGCGGTTCCGGTTCCTCGGTGGCATCCGGCCAGGCTTTGGGAGCCCTGGGCTCCTGCACCGGCGGATCGATACGCGGGCCGGCTT
Source organism: Dehalococcoidia bacterium (assembly GCA_022823105.1). Taxonomy (GTDB): domain Bacteria; phylum Chloroflexota; class Dehalococcoidia; order Lucifugimonadales; family UBA3495; genus Bin87. Next base: position 4,590 of record JAJDXU010000044.1, on the reverse strand, counting down.
CGCTGTGCGGCATCGTCGGCCTGAAACCCACCTACGGCCGCGTCAGCCGTGCCGGTGTGGTAACCCTCAGTTGGTCGCAGGACCACGCCGGCCCCATGACGTGGACGGTTGAGGATACGGCCTACATGCTCCAGGCCATCGCCGGCCACGACCCCAAGGATCCCACCTCCAGCAAGGCTCCGGTGCCGGATTACTCGCTTTCATTGCGGGAGGGCATCCGCGGAGTCCGGCTGGGATTGCCCCGCCATTACTTCTTCGACGCGGATCCCAGCGTCAACCCCGAGGTCGTCGCCACAGTGGAGAAAGCCATCGGTGAGCTGGAGAGCCTGGGCGCAATCGTGGAGGAGGTCTCCCTGCCGAGCCTGGAGCATGTGCGAGCGGCCAACTCGGTCATCATGGTCAGCGAGGCCTACGCCTACCACGAGCCCAACCTGAAGACGCGCCCGCAGGAATTCGGCGCGATAGTTCGCGAGCGGTTCCGCATCGGGGCGCTGATGTCCGCGTCCGACTACCTGCAGGCCCAGCGCGTGCGGACGCTGGCCCGCCGTGAGTTTGCCGAGGTGATGCGCACGGTGGACTTCCTGGTGACGCCGACCATGACTCAGCCGGCGGCCGCGTTCGAGGGATACGATCCCGTCAGCACGGCGCGCGGGCGCAGCTTCACCGCGCCGTTCAACGTGACCGGACTGCCGGCCATCTCGGTGCCCTGCGGGTTCACGGAGAGTGGGCTGCCCATCGGGATGCAGATCGCGGGCAAGCCGTTCGATGAGCCCGGAGTGATCCAGGCTGCCTACACCTACCAACAGCACGCCAAGTGGTACGAAACTCGGCCTCCGATGTAGACTCCTGGAACGAGCAGATCAGCCGCCGTCCACCTCGATGACGCAGTCGCAGATGACGGTGGTGTCGCCGGGCAGGGCGGCCATGCCGGGCGCGGACCGGGAGTGGCGGCCGCGGTCACCGTACAGTGCCACGAACAGATCCGACGCGCCGTCGACGACGGCGGCCTGCTCGGTGAAGGTTGGCGCGCTGTTCACCATGCCCACCACCTTGAGGATGCGGGTGACCCGGTCCAGGTCGCCCAGTTCGGCCTTCATGCGGGACAGCAGGTTCAGGGCGGACATTCGCGCCGCCTCGTAGCCCTGCTCGACGGTGAGGTCCGCGCCCAACTTGCCCGATATCCGGTCGCCGTTGGCCATGCGAGAGCCGACGCCGGCGAGCCACATCACGTTGCCGCTGCGCGTGATGGGCAGGTAGTTGCCCACCGGATCAGGGGGCGGCGGCAGTTCGTAACCCAATTCGGCGAGTCTTGCTTCCACCTCGGCCATGCTGATGTCTCCTATTGGTCTGCCGGGTCGGGCTCAGTGCTGGCCGATGAACTCCAGCACCAGCCCGTTCCACACTTCGGGGCGTTCCCAGAATCCGGCGTGGCCGACGTCGGGCAGCGACTCGAACTTGCTGGTGGGAATGGCATCCGCCAACATGCGCATGAGCAACGGGGGCGCCAGGATATCGGCGTTTCCGGACAGCACGAGGGTTGGTACGCGCATGGTGGCCAGCCGGGCGTAAGTTATGGGTTCCCGCACCGGTTGGTTGGGTACCGACCCGTAGGGTCGGTTGTTCTGCTCGATCTCCAGCCAACGAGCCGCCCCTTCGGGGTCGGAGCCGCGATACGACGGCCCCAACTCGCGCAGTTCAGGGGGCAACGCCTGGATCTCGGGCGGGCGCATTCGTTGCTGCACTTCCAGGTATTCCGGGTCCTGGACACCGCCGATGGTGTTGGCGACCACCAGGCTGCGGACCCGGTCGGGATGAGTGAGCGAATAGTCAATGGCGGGGATGCCGCCGGCGGCGGTTCCCACCAGGTGGAAACGTTCCAATCCCAGATGGTCGATCAGCCCTTGCAGATCGTCTCCCACGAATCCAGGCTGCTCGGATTCGTCGGTGGGTCGCGAACGTCCCCACGTGCGCCGGTCGTATGAAATGCAGCGATAGCCGGCAGCGTTGAACGGGAGCAACTGGTGAACCCAGCATTCGGTGGTGCCGGTGGCCGCGTGGAGCAGGATCACGGGGATGCCCGGTCCACCGGTATCCTCGTACCAAAGATCCACGCCGGGCAGGTTTACGTGGGGCATGACGTCAATCTCTCCAGTGGGGCGGCAGGCTGGGCTCGGGCATACCAAACTGCCGAGACAGCCACTCTTCGCTGTGCCGCCCGTCCCTGTAGCCGGAGTGTTCAGCCTCGTGTACATCGGTCCGACCGGACAGGGCTTGCGTCAACGGACCGAGGCCTTCGGCGTCCAGGGCTGATCCGGCGGCGCCAGCCATGATAAGCGAGGTCGCATTCACCCGCGAGGCAAACCAGCGCAGGTCGTAGTAGGACAGGGTTCGCTGTACGGCCTCCGCACGGTCCGGATACAGGCGCAGGTAGTCATTGATCTCTTCCAATGGATACGCACCGGTTCGCTGGGCCCGGTCCAGGGTGGCGTACATGATCGCCGGCGTGCAAACGAGGTGCGTGGCGTGGGCGGAAAGCGCGGCGGATGTGAACGCCAGATCGTTGCCAATGGCGGCGATGCGTGTCGTGTCGACCTCCGGCCGGCTCGCCAGGTACTCCAGTCCACGAACGCAGTCGGCGACAATGCCCCGGTACACATAGGTAGCAGGGTTGTCGATGCCGTCGGTCAGCAGGCCGGGAAAAGCGGCAGCATACGGTTGATCAGCCAGGCGTTGGCCGCGAACGCAGATGGCAAAAGTGACGTGGCCCCGCCGTTGGCCGTTGGCGGTGCCCTGCGGCACCAGGTCGACGACACTGCCGTAACGCGGCAGATAGTAACGGGCCGGGAACCGGCCATCGCCCCTGGGAATGCTCAGGTAACCATACAACCGGTACGGCCCGATAGAAGTGAGACGAACGGCGTAGGCCGTGGCGAAGTCCGTGGAACGCAGCGGGATTTCCTCGACCTCCGGCGCGGACGGAACGGCGGCCAACTCATTCAGCACGTCCTGCCAATAACCGTCGAAATCGTTTGGATGCGTGTTCGTAGTCGTGGTCATGGTGTCAGCAACCGCCGGATCAGGTCGGAATCTCGTGCATCACTGGAGGTGTTTCGCCATGAAGGCGTCCACGATGGCCGCGTGCTCATGGTTGTTGGCATCGTGGCCGTGGCCGTCATAGGCGTACATGCGCTTGTCGTCGCTGGCGATGGCGTCGAACATGGCGAATCCGGTCTCCGGCGGGCACGTGCTGTCCTGCAGTCCCACGCTCACGATGATGGGGCATGTGATGCGGGGAGCCAGGTTGATGCCGTCGAAATAGGCCAGAGTGTTCTCCACCTGTTCGCGCCGCTCGGGATACAGCCGCAGGTAGTCTGCAATCTCCTGGTAGGGATATGCGTCGGTCAATTCGATGGCATCCATGTACCCGCACAGGTAGGGAGCGCCGGCCGCGGCCGCTTTGATTTCAGGACGCAGGGCCGCGGTGGAAACGGTCAAACCCCCGCCCTGGCTGTGGCCGGTTACGCCGATATGGTCCCTGTCCACCTCGTCACGACCGAGCAGGAAGTCCACGCCGCGGCATGCGTCCATGTAAAACCCGCGGTAGGAGTAAGTGTTCCGGTCAACCATCGCGTAGGTGAGGAGGCCCGGGTAGCCGGGGTTGAACTGGCTGTTGCTGCGCAGTTTGCCGCGTGGCGCCACGCTGAACGCCGCGTAGCCCTTGGCGGCCCAGGCCTTGGGCACCGGGGGTTCCATGTTATAGCCGGGCACCTGCAGCAGGCCAGGCAGACTCCCGTCTCGTTGGCGCGGCACGGCATACCAGCCTGCGATCCGCACGTGATCCAGGCTGGTGTAGAAAACTTCGTAAACATCGATGTGTTCCGTGGATCGCAGTGGATCGTGGATGACTTCCGCATCCAGCGGGATTTCGGCGGTCTCTGAGAGGACGTCTTCCCAAAACCGGTCAATATCGGCGGGTCTTTGAACCTGAGACACATACTGGTCAGCTGGCGCTCTGGGCATAGTTCCTCCCTTCCCAACTGATGACCGCATAGAGCGGTTCACGCGTCGCTACGACATCGCGGAAAGGCGTGGGAGCGAATTCGGTGCGTAATCTAACACGGCGCCCGGGCGCAGGTCTACGTGGGGCGGACACCATCCCAGTGCCTTTCGGTCATCGGCGCAAGCCGGGTTGAGGGCACGGCTAACGCGCAGGGGCGGGAAGGTCCCAGCGGAAAAAGTCGCGGTAGCGGTCGTGGCTGGCCCAGGGCAGGAGGTTGAATACGATGGCCTCGTACTCGGGAACATCACCTCGTAGCCGGATGTCCTTGAGGTAGCGGCCCAGGTCGGCGTAGGTGGGGAGGAGGAAGCCGGCATCGGCGATGCGCCTGATGACGTCGCCGGGTTCCGGGGGTTCGGAGGGGTCCCATTCGTCGGAGATGGCCTCGGCGATGCGGCGGAGTTTGAGGATGGCGAGTTCGCGGGCGAACCGGCGCTTGAGGGCGTTGACCTGGCGGCGGATTTCGGAGAGGGTCATGGGGTTACCTCTGACGGGGAGTTTTACATCGATGCACAGGATGTAAAGGATAGGGT
>JAJDXU010000211.1 GCA_022823105.1 Dehalococcoidia bacterium | reverse complement strand
TTTTTTGAGGCGGTGGCCGCTCTGGGCAATCCGAAGGTTGCCGCGGTGGAGGGCTACAACGGGCCCGCGCCACCGGAGCAGGAGCGCCGGATATCATGCGTGTACAGCAAGGCGTCGATGGCGGACGAGCTGCGGCAGCACGGTATGCTGTTTTCCAGCTACGGGTCGCAGCAGCGCCAGGGTCCCACTGTGGGGATGGCGATAGTGAGCATCGCACACTACCAGCATCCGGACGTGGAGATGGTGCGGGTGGGCGCGATGGCGCCGATGTTCCCGTTCAGCGGGGGCAGCGGCGGCCAGCTTGGCATCACCACCGATCACCGGGCCTTCTATGACATCATGAGGAGGCTGCGGGCACTGTACTCGTTAGACATTGACCTGTCTGACCTGCGCCCACGATACGAGGAGGAGGCCCAGCGGCTCCAGGAGTCACTGGACCGGGTGGCGCAACGCAACGACGAGGCGCGCCGGTACATCGAACGAGTACGGAGCGAGCACAATTTCATGTCGTTCGAGGAACCCATCGATCTGCCGGCGAGCATCGAGGGCACGCTGGCGGACATCCTGGGGCAGTTTGACCTGCCTGGGGAGGACGACGATCTGGCCGGGGCGCGCTGATGGCGTCGGGTTCGGGTCGTTAGGAACTGAGTAGGGGCGAATGATCATTCGCCCCTACAAAATGGTCGGTGCTAAACCTGTCCTAGTCGAGGACGAGGACGGTGTTCTCGCGGCCTTCGCGGCGCATTTCGGCCAGGCCCTCTTCGGCGGTGTCGAACTTGTCGTAATAGAACTCGATGCCGTTGCCGTCGGGGTCCTCGAGATAGAGGCTGCCGGTCATGCCGTGGTCGGTGGTGCGGTCAACCTTGACGTCATGCTCGAGCAGGGTGTGATAGAGGTCGCGAAGGGAATCGAAGTCCTCCACCTGAACGGCGAAGTGATTGAGACCGATGTTGCCCTTCCGAGTCGCCGGCGAGTCCTCGGAGGCCTGGAACAGGGCGAGGTCGTGGTGGATCTCGCCGCAGGTGAGGAATGTGGCGGTGGGGCGAGACACGGCGATCTCGAAGCCCAGGATCTCGGTGTAGAACTTGGTGGATGCAGCGACGTCGGAGACGTTCAGCACGAGGTGGCCTACTTGCTTGGGTTTAACCATGTTGATGCTCCTTTCGAGATGGTACGGGTGCCTATTGGCGGTTAATATACGATAGTTGCCATCGGCAGGCAAGATATCGGCGCTCTCGCGCGTACCCGCTTGTAGTTACGTGGTGAAAGGACGGAAAAGTCGATTTCCCGCTCATGTCCTCTCATTTCGGCTCATTCAAGTAGGGCATTGAGCGGGTGGTGGGGCTGAATTGGGGGCCGATGGCAGGGTTTTGGCGGCGTTTTTATGGTATTGGCGGGCAAATGAGCGGGTTTAGGGGAGGGAGGTTCGCGGTGTTGGGAAGCGGGCATTTTGGGACGACTTTCGCGGGTCCGGATGGCGGGTTGGAATTGGGGCGCTGGGTAATATGGTACGGATGGAGGAAGGGTTAGAGCAAGGGGGCAGTGTCGCGGGGCGGGGTGTCTGAACTGATGGGTTTTTTGGCGGGAATTGGGTGATGATGGGGGGCGATGACAGGTCTTTTTGCCACCAAAGGCAGGTGAATCACAAAAAGTTGGGCGTTTTGGCGCAGGCAGGAAAGACTGTGCCACCTGAATTGGGGCGGCGGTGGCGCTCGGAGTGCCAGGTGGCGCACGGCGGGTACGAGTGAGATCGGCGCTAGTCAGCCGCAACTTCTTCCGGAGTCAGCACTACCTGGCCGTTATCCGGATCGTGGCGGTGGCGCATTACGAGGTCCACGCGCTCGTGTAGGGCTACCAGCAGGCCTTTCACTTCGCTGATTTCACGACCTTGTGCCGCGACGGTCGCTTCCAATCTGTCCACTCGAACGGCCACCCCGTCGATGCGTTCAGACAGGTTTCTGTTGAGATCGTCGATGCGCGCAGACAGGTTTGTGTTGACATCGTCGATGCGTGCAGACAGGTTTGTGTTGAGATTGTCGATGCGAATGTTAACGGCACGGACTTCACCTTTCAGCTCGCCGACATCCCGAGCCAGGCGCAACACAGCGACCAGCAAGGCAACCAGCAACAGCCCTATGAAGGCCATGAAGCCGTATTGAATGTAGTCCGCTAGAGTGATCGTTTCCATGTTCGGATATCGCTGGCGCCGTGTGGTCGAAGTATGGCACACCGGAATGGCGCCACACAACCGCAACGGGTCACCGCCGCAAGGTCAGATTTCGTCCATCCTGCGCACCATGGGGCGGTAGAACCAACCCGCCACCGAGATGACCAGGAGCACCGCCGCGCCGCTGGTGATGGCCAAGGACCAGCCGTACAGCTGGGCCAGCCAGGTGAGGGGCCACGCGCCGAGGAAGTGGAACACGGGCGCCATCTGCATCATCGCCATCATGCGACCCCGCATTTCCGGCGCCGTCGTCAACTGCATGAGTGAGCTGGACACCGGCCAAAAGCCCCCGATGCTGGTGGAACCGACCATGGCAACCAGGATGCAGCCGGCCCAGAACCATGGCGTCCAGGCCATCACTATCAGACCGACGCAGCACAGGGTGACCTCCAAGTACATCAACAGTCCCTTCCGCTTGCGGTCGCCCCAACTGGCTACGACCATCGAACCGATGAACGCGCCACCACCGCGCGCCATCATGAAAATGCCGGTCTGTGTGCCGTTAAGCTTGAGGAACTCCTGCGTGAAACCGACGACCACCTGCATGTAGGCCATGCCGAAGAACCCAAAGGACGCCGACATCAGGATCAGGACGGCCGCCATGGGCGTTCGTATGGCGTGGGAGAACCCGCCGACCAGATCGCTGAGAGGCGAGGAATTGCGCCGTGTTACGACGGGCGGCGACACCACCATGAAGAGGAAGAAGATGGCCACGACGTAGCTGACCCCATTGATCATGATGGCAGCCCACGTGCCGATGTGGTCGATGGCCCAGCCGCCGACCAGTGGACCCACCATGTTGCCAATCTGGCCGATGGAGGTGTGCAACGCGATGGCGTTCATCATGTCTTCCCGGGGAACCAGGTCGGCGGCCAGCGCGAAACGCGCCGGCATCTGTACCGCGCTCAAGCCACCCATGATGAAAACAACGACGTACACGTGCCATATTTCAGCCAACCCTGCCAGGGCGAGGAACGCCAGCGCCAGAGTGACGGCGCTGTTGGACAGCACGCAGAATATGAGGAAAAGCTTGCGGTTCACGCGGTCGGCCATCACGCCGCCGGCGAAGGTGAAGATGAAGTTGGAGACGCCGAAGATGCTGACGGCCAGGCCCAGCGAAGTTTTTTCGCCGGTGAGGTCAAAGATGAGCCAGCCTATACCCAGGAACTGGATGCCCTGCCCAAACGACTGGACGCCGATGTTCAGAAAGAACCACCGGAAGTCCCGGTGGCGAAGCGCGGAAAAGGTGCTGAGCCGGCCAGCGACGGCAGCAGCGGCCATATTGGTCAGGCGCGGTCCCGAGATGTGAGCAACCGGTCGGCCAGTTGGTGGAAGTCCGCCACCTCGAAGTCGGGCAGGTAGGGCGATTCCTCGTTGGGGAGGTCGTAGCGGTTGACGTAGGCGGCGCGGTATCCGCAGGCGCGGGCTCCGGTGATGTCAAAGGAGTGGGCGGCGACCATCAGGATCTCGCCGGGCGACTTGTCCAGGATGCGAGCGGCGGTGCGATAGACGGCCGGGTGCGGCTTGAAGGAGCCCGCTTTCTCTACCGAAATTACGTCGTCGAAAGGTACGCCAATGTTGTCGCGGACCAGCTTTTCCAGGTATGACTGCTCGCCGTTGGAGAGGGCCACCAGTCTGAAGCGGCCGCTGTCGGCCAGTCGCTGCAACCCCGCCACCCCGTCGTCGTAAAGGCGCATATCGTCGTACACGGCCATGAATTTGGCCACGTCGTCGTAGGTGAAATTCACCTTGTGCATCCGGAGGCAGTAGATGAAGGAACGGCGGCAGGTTTCGAGGTAGCCGCTGTGCCCGAGCATGAACAGGTTGTCCTGGTACTGCTCGATGCGCTGGCGACCGCGCCAGTCGGCCCAAAGTTCCGCGCCGGTGACAGTTGAGCCGCGCTCTTTCAGAAATTTATCAGTGGGTCCGATCAAACTGCCGCCCAGGTCCAATACCGTGCCGAACATGTCGAAAGCGAGGGTATTGACCTGGGCAATGGGGTCGATGGGCATGGATAGGTTCTCCGGCGCCGCGAGGCGCAAGGCCTGTCGCGAGGATTACAGCAGACGCTGCCCCGAGGTATCCGGAGCGGTTGCTATTCGGCAGGCTTGATGTTGTCGATATTGGTCTGGTCGATGTTAATCTGGCGCTTGACGCTGTCGAAGTAGACGATCAGCCAGGTGGCGGGGCCGACGGTGCGCTTTTCGCGGACTTCGCCGACGTCGCCGGTGGTGATGCTGCGGACCGATGAGCCAACGGGAGAGGCCATGACTTCGCGGACCTCGAAGTCGGCGACGGCTTCGACTTTCATTCCCTTTTCGTACAGGTCAAAACTCATCGGGGTACCTCCTGGGGCAAAGCGACGGCGAGTCGGTGGCTGAGGTTGACTGGCGTTGCAGTGTACGGGGCGGCGGTAGGGGTGTCAACGAAACCGGGATCGGCCCGGCCGGG
>JAJDXU010000018.1 GCA_022823105.1 Dehalococcoidia bacterium | reverse complement strand
ACGTTGCCCACCACCGGGGCCGGCACCTGGTACTGCTGCTCGATGCCCTTGAGGCCGGCGGCCAGCATCGCGCTGAAGGCCAGGTAGGGGTTGCACGACGGGTCCGGCGCCCGGTACTCGATGCGGATGGACGATTCCTCGCCCCGCTCGTAGCTGGGCACGCGGATCAGATCCGAGCGGTTCACGTGGGTCCACGATACGTACACCGGCGCCTCGTACCCGGGAATGAGCCGCTTGTATGAGTTGACCCACTGGTTGGTCACCAGGGTTATCTCCGGCGAATGGCGCAGCAGCCCGGCGATGAATCGCTTTCCCGTCACCGACAGGTGAAGGTCGTCGTCGGTGTCATAAAACGCGTTGGAGTTGCCGCGGAACAGGGACTGGTGAGTGTGCATTCCGCTGCCGTTTTCCAAACGGAAGGGTTTGGGCATGAACGATGCGTACACGCCCTGCTGCTGCGCCAGTTCCTTGATCACCAGGCGGGCCGTCATCACGTTGTCCGCCATGGTGAGAGCGTCGGTGTACTGAAGATCGATCTCATGCTGGCTGCGCGCGCCTTCGTGGTGGGAATACTTGACGGGTATCCCCATCTCCGCCAGGTGCAGCACCGTGTCCCGGCGCAGGTCGGACGCCGGGTTGCTGGAGAGTTGGTCGTAGTAGCCGTAGGAATCCAGCGGTTCCAGGGACTCGGCGTCCTGGAGGTAGAAGTACTCCAACTCCGGGCCCACGTAATAGATGTAACCCAGGCTCGCCAGCCGTTCCAGGTTGCGCTTCAGAACCTGCCGGGGGTCGCCAGGGAACGGCTCACCCCGGGGCGTCCGGATGTCGCAGAATATGCGGGCCACCGCGTTCTGGCGGGGCCGCCAGGGCAGCAGGGAAAAGGTGGTCGGGTCCGGGAAAGCGCGCAGGTCGCTCTCTTCGTCCGTCGTGTAACCCTCGATGGCCGCGCCGTCGAATCCCACGCCCAGTTCCAGCGCGTCCTCCAGGTCGTCCACCGTGATGGCGAACCCCTTCAGGTTCCCCAGTATGTCGGTGAACCAGAGGCGGATGAACTTGACGTCAAAGTCGCGGGCGCTCCGCAGCACGTACTCGCGTTCCGCGGCATGGTGGTCGGTCAACATCAATAATCTCCAATCTCCTGCTGCCAGAAATCCGTCGTCATGCGTTGCTGAGCGCCGATCACGCAATCACCTGAAGCGTTCAGGTACGTTACCGTCCAACGCCATCAAAAACTCATCATCTGTCACCCCGGACCGGCGGACCATTCGCAATACCGTACCCTGTGGAATCGTGCCCCTGTGCCTGGGAATATGGACAGTCAGACCCAGTTCGTCGTGAACATATTTCTCGTGAGGCCCCCGGCCCCGGCCGGCGCGCTCGAACCCGAGTCTCAGGAAAGCGGACACCACTTCTCGCTCGCTCAAATTGCGAAAATACGGCGGCATTACGCGACCGGAAATACAATGCCTTCAAACCGCGGGTTGTTACGCACCTCTTCGTCAGTCATGAACCGCGGTTCAACCCAGTGGATTTCGGTCACTCCCCCTTCTTCAAGACATTCAGCGAGGGTCGTCTCTTTCTCAGCCCGAGTCCGTTCTGGATCGAAGATCACGGGATTCCATCCCGCTTCCTCTTCCAGATGCCCCGCCATGGCGTCGGCGATCATCATCAGCGCCTCCTCCCGGGTCTGGCCGTCGGAAACGCAGCCCTGCATGGCCGGGCAAATTGCCGTCCACCACAGGTTGTCCGGAGGCTCAAGATCCGGGTATTTGACCAACACCACTTCGTATTGTGCCATGGCAGTTAACCTCCGGGCGGCCGCGCCAGCGGTTTAAGAATCCATGCCGCGCGTAGGGGCGAATCCGCCTCGGGCGGATCGCCCCTACACATTCGTTCGTATCCGGCAATTGTACCACCGGGGTCAGGCGTCCAAATACCCGGAGAACTCGATGGGCCGCCCCTCCGGCTGCCGGTCGCCATCCTCCCCTGCGACTGCCCCAGGCTGCCAACTGCCGCGCGTCCGGTTCATTTACTGGTTCATTCCCTCGCCGTGCTGGGCAAGGTCAACGCCCACTTCCTCTTCCGTTTCATTAACGCGCAGGCCGATGGTGAACTTCAGCGCCAGCAGGATGATGCTGGACACCACGAACGACCAGGCGAACGCGGCGCCGATGCCGATCAGTTGGTACAGCACCTGCTCGATCCGGCTGACGTCAGCGTCCAGCGCGCCGAACCCGATGCCCACGAACAGCCCGGTCGCCAGCGCGCCCCAGATTCCGCCGACGCCGTGGATGCCGAACACGTCCAGCGAGTCGTCAATGCGGAACCGGTGGATCAGTTCGACGGCCAGGAAGCACACCGCGCCGGACCCGGCTCCGATGATGATGGCCGGCATCACGCCCACGAATCCCGCCGCCGGCGTGATCGCCACCAATCCGGCCACGGCTCCCGCCGCCGCGCCGCTGGCCGACGGACGGTGCGTGACGAACCACGAAACGAACGACCAGGACGACATCGCCGTGGCCGCCGCCACGTTGGTAACCACGAAGGCGTTGGCCGCGTCGTAGGTGGACAGGTTGAAGCTGCTGCCGGCGTTGAAACCGAACCAGCCGAACCACAGCAGTCCCGCGCCCAGCAGCACCAGCGGAACGTTGTGGGGAACCATCGCCATCGTGGGGAACCCCACGCGACGGCCCACTATCAACGCCGCTGCCAGCGCGGCCGTACCGGAGGCGATATGCACCACCGTGCCGCCGGCGAAGTCCAGCGCAAAACCCGCCTCGCTCATTCCCAGCAGGCTGCCCAGGTTGCCCAGCCAGCCGCCGCCCCACACCCAGTGGCACAGCGGCGCGTACACAATTGACACCCACAGCGCGGCAAATACCAGGTAGGACGAGAACTTGAACCGCTCGGCGAACCCCCCCGCAATCAGCGCCACGGTGATGATGGCGAACATCCCCTGGAACACCATGAACGCCTGCTCGTCCGGCAGCACGCCTATCATCCCGAACTTGGTCAGGTCCCCTACGAATCCCAACGCGCCCACGCTGTTCCCGAACGCCAGGCTGTAGCCCCAAAGCACCCACACTATGCTCACCACTCCGATGGCGGCGACCGAGTGCATCATCGTTCCAATGACATTCTTGGTGCGTACCAGCCCTCCGTAGAACAGCGCCAACCCCGGTATCATGATGAACACCAGCGCCGACGATATCAGGAAGGACAGCACCTCCAGATCGGTGAACTCCATCTGTCTCGTCTCCTCACTCCCTTTAT
>JAJDXU010000073.1 GCA_022823105.1 Dehalococcoidia bacterium | reverse complement strand
CGGGACAAGTCCCACGAGTTGGTGGTTTGGGGCATTGAGATCTGCCCCAACATTGATATTGACAACAACCGCGCCGAGGCGACCGATCCCGGCAACGCCTTCAGAGGCTATGTGGCGCGAGAGGAACTGCTGAAGGGCGTTCCACTGTCCTCGGACGCGGACGATGAAACTTTCTATGCGCCGTTCGACATCAACATCGTATTCGACGGCGGGAAAGACAAGGTGGGTTCAAATGAGTCTGTGAACTACCTGCACTCCGCTTTGGACCGTGCCGCCGCGCAGGCCACCGCTTGCCTCCTCAATGGAGCTTCCGGCAAGTCCAATGCGGAAGCCGAGGTGCGGTTGATAGAGGGCAAGCGATGGAATGCGTACCTGACGCACGTCGTATCCGAACGCTCCTATGGACCGGCGAGTCGGTATTTGGAATACCAGGTATGCCTGCCCTGGCATCGCGACCCGGAAACCTGGGACGCCAGTTCGGTGGAAGCCCGAAAGGACGCTTACCTGCTGCGGATTGACAATGACATTCAACGCCGGTTGAAGTCGGAGCAGAACAGCTTTGTCAAAGAGCACGTGAACCATTTGGTGGCGTTGGCCGACACGATTCGCGAGATACCATTGGCAGCCAGGTGGAACAATTTCCTCACCAAAAACCGGCAGGCTGCGCTTGCGCGCGTGGACGAGCTGCTCAAACAGGCCGTAACCGACGATGAGCATAACTATGCGGCGGCGTGCGCAATAGACCCGGCTCCCGACGCAGTCACTCCGCAAGGGGCCCCGTTCTGCATCAATCTGAGTCTGCCTGCGGAATTGAGACGCCGCGCAGCCCGGGAAGCCAGAGATAACGGGGTTCCCGCCCCCATCCTGGACATACTCGGCGACGCCGGTAACAGCGCTCTGCGCGCCCGCCTGACTCAACTCTCCGAAGAAGTGCTCAGGCGAAACGATTGTGACCCGCTGCAGCACGATTCCAGAGCGTTTTTCGAAGCATTGATCACGGTGTCCATCGGCGACTGGAGTGATGGCGGCAGAAGGCTCGAGTTCGACATGGAGGGTCTCGACTATCTCGTGCGCGCCGACCGTCGCCACATCCCCAACGCGTTCCTGGATATCCCGTTTGACCTGAGCCAGGTGATCCGCCGCGGTGGGGAAGATGATGGAACTCAGCCCAACCAACCGGCCTCGCTGAAGTGGAAACTTCAAGGAGTGGAGCATGACGTCCCGGTCGAATACAGCCTGCTGGTCCTGGCGGAAGTACGCGAGGGAGAGGGATTTCGCGACATCACGACCTATGACCTGCTCCGCGCCAACTACGATATGACTGTTGGTGACCGGAAAGAATGGCGAGCGCGGGCGCGACACTATGGCGTTAAACCGCCGCCGGAACTTCTGATGGATGACATGGCGGCGGGCCCTTTGGTCGATTCGGCGGTGAATGGTCAGACCGCTTCCGCAGAACCGGCTCTGGAATCAGCGTAATGGCTGCTGCGGGCGGGCGTTCGGCCGCGTGGACAGTTCTGATTGCTGGCGTTTTGCTGTTGGCATCGGCTCTGTTGCCTTCAAGTCACGTCAACGGGGCAGGACCGTTCCAGGGAGATGGAGAGTCGGTAGATATCGACGACAAGGAGTGCACCTTCTGGCTCGACTTTGACGATGACGGAGAGGGCGACTCGGAAATCCAGACTGACCCGGACAGTTACGCACGGCAGCAAACTCCGGTGGTCGGATCGTGTGAATTCAAGCTGAACACCTCGGTCGCATCTACGCTGGTGCTGGAGACGGAGCTGGACAACTGGCGTTCGGTCGTCGAGATTGTCGAAGAACCTGGGCTGCCGGACCGGAAGGTCCTCCAGCCTGGAAGGATCGACATCCGCGGGTTGTCGGGAGGCATGAGGATGACGGTGGAGCTCAAAGGCTCGACGCCTCGCAGCCTGAAAAACCGCTCCCTGCGCGACGATTACCATCATGACGTGCAGGTGCCGCGTCCATTCCGGCTGCTTGACATCACGGTCACCACCCCCTCAGGCACGTACGACCGTCTGGAAGTTTCAGCCAACTCCGCCAGCAGCGCGTTCATCGAAACTCATAAACGCTTGGCCGATCGTGTCGAGGGAAACGCAGACCCGGAGGCAGGCACGTTGGAGGCATTGACCGGCGAGCTGCTCGATGAAGGCTACCCCCAAATCGCCGGCCGCCTGCTTGACGTCAGGGTTGAGACGATTGAGGAGCGGGGAGTGAATTGGTGGATGTGGACTACAGTGGGTTTGGTCCTGGTCATTTTGGGCGCCGCCGTGGGGATAGGCGCCTTCGTATGGGTCAACAACCGACGGTCGTCCATGGGCGTGGCTCCGGCCAGCCCCAGAACCCGCGGCAACATGTAGGCGTCGCCCGGACAACGGCCCACCTGGCCGGATTACTCCTTGGCGCGGCGCTTTGGCCGCTGTTGATGGCCGGGAACTGGCCGGCCGGGACCGCTTGGCCCGGAACACGCCCTGCATTTCGGGCGTCTCCGGCCGGGTTCCCGCCCACTGTCGATCCCCCGGAGGCGTGCCGAGGAGGGTGGCCCGCCAACGGGGACCGCAGGCGCCATCGCGCAGCCGTGGCAAAATGCTTGACTAAACTCGCAGGTCGGAGGGATTGGCAGCGTGAACGGGCCGCGCCATGCGGTAGCCGACGCCATGCTCCGTGAAGATATGGGTGGGTTTGCGGGCGTTGTCGCCAAGCTTCCGGCGCAGGGACTTGATGTAGGAGCGCAAAATCTGCTGCTCGCCGGCGTACTCGGGTCCCCAAACCCGGTGCAGCAACTCATCCTGAGTGAGAACGCGGCCGGCGGAGAGGGACAGCTCGATCAGCAGTTTGTACTCTGTGACGGTAAGCTGCACCGATCGTCCGGACCTGTTCACGGTTCGTTCATCGAAGTCGATGAGAATATCACCCAACTGCATTGTGCGATTGCCGACGGGTTCCCCGCCGACGTTCATCCTTCTCAGGGTTGCTTTGATGCGCGCGATCATTTCGGAAGGCGAAAAGGGCTTCACCATGTAGCCGTCCACCCCCATCTCGAAAGCGCGGACTACGTACTCCTCATCGTCCCGTTCGCAGAGCACGATTGCCGGCAGGTTCATGGGATTTGCCGCGCTCCGCAGAACTCGGAAGGACTCATCCTCTCTCCCGGCAATGTCCAGCACCATGAGTTGGGGTCTTTCCGACCACACGAGCTCTTCAATCTCGTCCAGGTCGGGAGTGTCCACGGAGCTGTAGCCGGCGTCGTGGAGGATGGTGCGAACCGTGGTCAGCATCCTGCGGTCTTCGATGGCGACGAGTATCCGGGTCGGTTGGGCGGGCTCTCTGGGCGTTTCATCCGGGAACGCCGACGCGTCGGTGATTTGATGCACAACCTCGTCTTCAACCGTGGGCAGAGTGAACGTCAGCGTGAGCCTGCCTCCATCCTCGTCCACCTCTGTAGTGAGCCTGCCTCCGTGCGCCTCGACAACGCCGCGGCAGAAGGCGATGGCCATTCCCTCTCCCTGAGAGAACAATTCAGCCGCTTTTATGTAGGCTTGACTTACTTGATCGAAGAATTGAGGATCGTCGTATGAATTAACGGGCAGAGAAATCAGGTCCGGCGGGGCAACCGGGCCTTCCGCGGTGACCGAGATTGCCACGTGGATGTCGTCCCGGGCAGCCGACACCATCACCGGATGGGACTCGCCCGAGTGCTTTGCCGCCTGGCGAAGGAAGTGATGCAGCACCTCGCCGATGCGACGCCGGTCCGCCAGCACTGCAGCCAGCCCATCCTCGATATCCGTCTTGATGGTGATCGCCGCGTGTTCGCTCAGGTACTGTCCGCAGGCCCACTCAATCAATCCTGCCACGTCGGCCGGCTCGGCAACCACGGACAACGTTCCGGTATTGATTTGAGTCAGTTCAACCAGGCTGTTGATCTGGCTGCGCATGAGGTCCGCTTGCTGGTCAATGATCCGCAGCAACTGGAGTTGTTCGGCCCAGGACGTGGGCTCGTTGGGGTTGCGGAGGGCAGCCACGGAACCCTTGATGCTGATCAATGGCGTTCTCAACTCCTCACTGACCATCTCCAGGAATTCGGCCCGCCTCAGTTCCTGCTTTTCCAGGGGCGTCATGTCCAGACACACCATGAGCACCGATAGAACTTCCCCCGATCCCGAGAAGATGGGCAGGCAATTGACCAGGGTCGTGATCGTTGTGCCATCCGGTCGGTGCACCACGACCTCTTCGGCAACTACAGTCTCCCCGTTTAGCAACGCCCTCGTGCCCGGGAGTTCCGAGAGCGCATATACCCTCCCTTCGGGTCTGGTGATTTTCAAAGTAAGGTAAGCATTGCCGAGTTCTTCGGGCGCGAGTCCCAGCGCCCCGATGATTCGTCGACACTCCTGGTTCATATAGGAGACTCCGCCCAATCGAGAGTCGAACACCGAAACGGCGACGGGGCAGTTTTCCATGAGGGTTTCCAGGTCATTATTGACCTGCGACTTTTGGTCATACCCGCTGGATTTGCCGATTATTGACGCGGCCTGAGCGGCCAGAACCGCAGCCACCGCCTCGTCTTCATCCGTGAATTGCGCCCCGCCTTCCTTGTCAACGAGGTAAATGTTCCCAACATGGGAGTCGTGGCAGCGAATGGGGATTCCCAGGAAGGCGCCAGGAGGGGGCAGGCATTCCGGAAGATTCGCGGCGGCAGAGAGGGTCGCCAGATCGTTCAGCCGGACCGGACCCGCCACGTCATTCAGGCGATCTCTCAGCGCCGGCGCCAGGGGAGATTCTGTGACGACCTTGCGTACTTCGTCGGAGGCTTCCGAGCAGTAAAAATCCTGAAACCCACCGAACGAATCGAAGGTTACCAGCACACCGAACCGGGCGCCGATAAGTTTTCAAGCGCTGTTGACCACTTCCCGCAGTGCGGGATCGACGTAATCGCTTTCTGCAATTCTGACGCTCGCCTCACTCAAGCCGCAAAGCCTACCCTTGAGGGCATCAATTTGCCGCCTGAGAGTTTCCGTTTCTTCCGTCAGCATTCGCGATTCGCCGACTGTTGCATCAGTGCGTAGAAGACTCATGATCGACCTCGTAACCCCTGTGGACGTTGGAACATTCTGTCCACTCGCATCAATGTGTCGCGCCACCGGCCCCTGTTTCAGCCGGACGCCTGGCCCGGCAACCCGGCAGCAGGGCGCGGATCCCGGCGCATTTTGCAACCGGCATTCGGCCACCCGGAGGTCGGCAGGCGCACCATCCTACAATTTGCGACCGAGAGAAATAAACTCCAAAACGCCCTTACTTCGGTTTCCTCACGATGTTTTCACAACGGACCACTGCCGGCGTTCACGAAATTTTCACAAGCGTGGCTTCCGGATCGCCGAAGATCGGTTTGCACCACTGCGGACCCGCCGGGTCGATAGCCAGGAAAGCGAGCCGCCCGGTTGAATCGAGAACGCTTCCGACAGCCGATGAGGCGAGGAGATGCCTGAGCCCGAAGTTCGGGCCGTTTGGTTTTGGGAAAGGCGACGCGCGTTTGGCGACCGCGGCCGGACCAGGGATCAATCAAGGGATCAATCATCTGATGCAAGGAATTTGATGCATGGATTTCTTTATCGGACGTGCCGCCCGCAAGGTATTCCAGCGCGCCATTTATTCCAACGCCTTTTGGCCCTGGGCTGCCACTCAAGCATTACCGTACCAATCGAGCACACCCTCCCCAACCCCTGTACAATCACCGCAGGTCTGGTTGCAGGTCAGGTCGCAGGAGGAGGGAATTCGTTATGAAGTTTGCCTTGTTTTTGCTGGGGTCGTGGACGGAGCCGGAGGTGGGCGCGCAGAGCCGTATCTTTGACGAGATGGTGGAGCAGGCCGAGTACGCCGAGGAGCTGGGCTTCGATTCGATCTGGATCGCGGAGCACCACTCCAGCCGGTACGGAATCTGCCCGTCCCTGATGCCCCTGCTGACCCACATCGCGGCCCGCACCAGGAAGATACGCATCGGGGCCGGCGTCAGTGTCCTGCCCTTCTACAACCCGATATTCCTCGCCGAGGAGAGCGCCATGCTGGACGTGCTGAGCCACGGCCGGCTGGATTTCGGAGTTGGGCGCGGCTCGGCGGATTACGAGTACGGCAACTTCAACATCGACATGGACACGCGGGACGTCCGCACCCAGGAGGCGCTGGACATCATCCTGGGCCTTTGGACGCAGCAGGATTTCTCCTACCAGGGCGAGTTCTACCAGGTGCAGGACCTGACTATTGCGCCCTCGCCCGTGCAGAAACCCCATCCTCCGGTGTACATGGCGGTGTCGCGGACGCCGGCCAGCGTGGACGTGGCCGTCGAGCGGGACCTGCCCATCCTGACCAGCTTCTCAACGCCGGAGGCCGACAACCTGGGGCTGTTCTCGCTCTACGCCGAGCGCTGCGCAGCGGCGGGCAAGGACCTGCCCGTGGCGGATATGCCCTATTTCCGGTTCGTGTATCTGGACGAAGATGAGAAGGCGGCGCAGGAGTACCCGCGGCAGTCGCTCACCTGGGTCCGGGACCTGGCCACCTACCGGCGCACGCTGACCCGCGGCGACGAGATCAACGTGGACCTGGACCACTGGCGAACCATCCGCCCCACCGAGCCGGCCAGCTACGAGTCGGAGTTGGAGGGCACGGTGTACTTCGGCACGCCGGACGACTGTGTGCGCCGGATCGAGAGGTTGCGGGACGAGCACGGCATCGGGTATTTCGGGGCGAGCATGTCCTTCGGCCACATGGAACACGCCAAGGTGATGCGCTCTATGGAGCTATTCGCCAAGGAAGTGATGCCGAAGTTCCGGGCGTAGGACACGGCAGCGGTTGGGCCAGTCTTGCAGTGTTATAATATCAGTAGTGAGCATGTGTTGAACAAAAATTCAGCATTGCCTGATCAACCCGGTGCTGCCGCCCTGTTTGGTGGATTTGATGTGCGATTATTATTTTTAGTATGCATATCCGGATTAATCTCCTGGTACAATGGACTAGAAACGCATCATGAAACACCTGGAGTTCAACTTGGAGATGGCCGATTATCCTGAACTGGAAACGGCCACGCGGCGAACGCTCATGGATGTCGAGAGCATTGAACAAATGCCTATCGATCGAGCGTCGCAAATGCTGAAACGCGTCGGTTGGGCCCAACAATACGTGGTCTTGGCCAAGTTTCGAGAAGCTGGTGTTTTCGTAACAAAGCAATGGACAGTGCTCATTATGGGGCGGAGCCACCACCACTGCGTAGCGGTTCTGTGCGACTTTCTCGAGTTGATCGAAGAGGCGCTCGATACCTACGTGTCCATTACCTTGGTGTCGGTGCTTGGTAAACCCGCGTTCCGGTTATACCGTTATTTAGCTCTCCAAGCTAGGCTGCTGACTTTGAGAAGGATGGCAGTTGGTGCAGCGTTGCTCGTAATAG